>JAGRIO010000331.1 GCA_020443225.1 Pseudomonadales bacterium | reverse complement strand
AGTCAGTTTACCGATATCGATATGGGCAGGACCCAGGTCCAGCCCGCAAAGGATTTCGAGAATGGGGTGAGTCTCGAATTCCGACATTTCGTTTTTCTCAATCTGACGGACAAAGCGATGCGCTTTCATCAGTTCAATCACAGATTGGTTGTACAGAGGGACACCATGAATGTAGATGACGACATTTCGTCGGTATAAGCCGCCAATCATGGGGATCATTGCTTCAGCCAGTGCTTCGCGTTCTTTCCAGTCGGCGGATACGCCGTCAAGACCAGGTCGTGCCACAGGGGAGTCCTCTTTTGTCAGTCAGTGTGAGCTTGATGGATTCAGAGTGAACAGAACCCAGGCAACCGCACCCCCGGATTCAGGCGCGTATTATCGATATTTGAATATTCCAACGCAACGCAGAAATGGAAAAAATCGCGATAAATCAACAGATTCTGTGATGTCAGTCATCGATTAAGACGATTTACCGAAGGGTGTGAAATGCCCCGAATCCGGGGCTACCGCTGGTACTCCAGATGCAGGCGTTGCTGATCCTGATCAATCCGGAACTGGTAGCGACGCAGGAAATTCATCCCCAGTAACCCATCAATTCCGCCACCAGCTTTAATGGCCAGCGCCCCAACCCAGACATCATCGATGCCAGCACCACCGACGGCCAGGTGCCCGAGCTCCACAACGGGTGCAGCGACAGCACCGTTAGCCGTGGAGAACCAGGCTTTTTCCCGCCCCAGATCATAGCCCAGCCGTCGCAGTACGCCGGGGTCAATAATGGTTACTGCGGCACCTGTATCAATCATGAGAGAGACGGGAAACTGCCCGTCAATCCGTGCACTTATAATGTACTGCCCCCCATAGGTATCCAGAGGAATATCCGCGAGCAGTTCATCCTGCTGCCGGCCTGAAGCTTCAGCTTCCGCCAGCAGTTTCCGCGCTTTTTCACCCAGTGCCGGATGATTCTGAATCTGCGCCAGGGGTGCCAGCGCCGCATCGCGGTTACCCATGCGGATGCGTAATTCGGCCAGTTTCATGTAGTACTCAGGCAGCTCTGGCAGCCGCAGGGTTATCTCCTCGTAATGACGGTCCAGCAACTGAGGCTGTCCCTGTTCCGCAAGTACCCGTGCATACTGATCAGAAACGTCCGCCAGCATAACTTCCAGCCGGCTACGCTGCTCAAAGGTACTGGCAGTCTCCGCGACGGTAAACAGCTGCGCCATGGCCTGCCCGAAGTCCTGCCGCGCCACGAGATCCCGGATTTGCGACAGCCCGGTTTCGAAGTCAGTGTTCTGCGATTCTTCTCCAGAGCCGGCGCGGTCGGTTACAGCCGAACCAGTAAGCCGGGGTTCCCTCAGGAATACTCCCTCAGAAGCCTGCCCTTCAGTCGCTGAAACCTGAACAGCAGGCACTTGCCCGTCGCGAAGCCACCAGCCCAGACCGACGCCCGCACACAGCCCCACAAAGAACAGCAAAAACGAAAATATTCGGCTCAAACCTGCCCAGACTCTTGTTTTCCCACTGACAGATAGTAACCTTCGTAACCCTTCGAGTTACAGACATTCCGACATGCAATCCATGCCAACGCCCGGCGACCTGCAGGTGCCTGAGACCTCCGGCGGTCGCCGTCACTGGAGCAATCTGCCCGGCTGCGGTGAGTCACTGGCCATCGCTGCACATCTGAGCCGTCAGCCTGGCTTCTGCCTGGTCATTACGCCAGATGTGCAGACAGCCGACAGAATGACTCATGAACTGCGATTCTTTCTGGGTGACCATCGCGAAGAGGCTGATGCTCTGGTACAGATGTTCCCGGACTGGGAGACCCTGCTATACGACAGCTTCTCCCCCCATCAGGACATCATTTCTGAGCGGCTGCACATCCTGAACCGTTTGCCAGCCAGAAAGGAAGGTATTCTGGTGGTTTCCGCCACTGCTATATCAGCCCGCCTGGCCCCACGAACATTCACGCTAGGTAGCAGCCTGATCGTCAGCCGTGGCGAGAAATTCAGCATTGACAGTATGCGCCGGCAGCTGGAGTCCGCCGCCTATCGCTGCGTGGAAACGGTGTTTGAGCATGGTGAATTTGCGGTTCGCGGATCCATCATGGATATCTTCCCTATGGGTTCAGCTGTTCCCTACCGGCTGGATCTGTTTGACGATGAAATTGACACCATCCGCACCTTTGACCCGGAGAGTCAGCGCTCGGTTGATCAGATCGACAGCATCACCCTGTTACCAGCCCGGGAATTTCCGCTGACCCGACAGGCCATCAGTTTCTTTCAGGACCAGTGGCATCTCAATTTTGCTGGCAACCCCCGCAATTGCCCGGTTTATGAAGATGTTTCTCAGGGAATGTCACCAGCAGGGATTGAGTACTATCTGCCACTCTTCTTCGAGGCCACCGATTCCCTGTTTGATTACCTGCCAGAAAACACACTTGTAGTCGCAGGTGATATCGAAGCGGTACTGGAACATTTTCAGCAGGAAGCGCTGAACCGTTACGAAAACCTGCGCCATGACATTCAGAAGCCTATTCTGGCTCCAGCAAAAATCCTGCTGAGCCCCGCGGAAGTCTTTGCCGGTTGCAACCGTTTCCGCCGCCTGGATACCCGCAAGACTACCCATAACAAAGGTGATACAGCCCGGCTCAGCCCCTTACCCGATCTGTCATTAAATGACCGGGCCCAGAACCCGCTGGCGAGGTTGCAGCAATATCTCGGTAACTACCGCGGCAGGGTACTGTTGATTACCGAATCGGCAGGCCGTCGTGAAATCGTCGACGAACTCCTGAGCAGACATGGCCTGCGCTCGCGTATCGCAACGGACTGGCAGGACTTTCTTGCCGATCCGGCTCCGCTGCAGCTGACTGTTGCGACTCTGGAAGAAGGCGTCATTCTGGACGATGCCAGCATCACGGTACTGACCGAGCAACAGCTGTTCGGCAACCATGTACTGCAGCGCCGGCGCCGTGAAAAACAAAAAGACACGGCATCTGAGCTCATCGTCAAAAGCCTTACCGAATTGCGGATTAATTCGCCCGTGGTGCACATCGATCATGGCGTCGGACGCTATACCGGTCTGGAAACACTGACTATCGATAATCAGGAAGCTGAATTCCTGACCCTGACCTACCAGGATGAGGCCAGACTGTATGTGCCGGTTTCATCGCTGCATCTGATTTCGAGGTATACCGGCGCTGACGAGGCCCTGGCGCCCCTGCACAAACTGGGTGGTGACACCTGGGAGAAAGCCAGAAAGAAAGCGGCGGAACAGATAAGGGATGTTGCTGCTGAATTGCTTGATATCTATGCCCGCCGGGAAGCCAAGAAAGGTTTTGCCTACCCGCCGCCAGACGAATCCTATCAGGCATTTGCTGCGGCGTTCCCGTTTGAGGAAACCCCTGATCAGGAAACAGCGATCGAGCGCATCATCAGTGAAATGGTCGCTGACCGGGCGATGGATCACCTGATCTGCGGTGACGTGGGTTTTGGTAAAACAGAGGTCGCCATGCGAGCGGCATTTCTGGCGGTTCATGCAGGCAAACAAGTGGCTGTACTGGTACCAACGACGTTGCTCGCCCAGCAGCACGGCGAAACTTTTATGGACCGGTTTGCAGACTGGCCGGTCACTGTTGAATCTATTTCACGTTTCAAGACTAAAAAAGAGCAGAATGAGGTCATGCTTAAGCTCGAGGCAGGTACCGTCGATATCGTTATCGGCACCCATGCCCTGCTGTCAGACAAAGTGAAGTTTAAAAACCTCGGCTTGGTAATCATCGATGAGGAACACCGTTTTGGGGTGCGTCAGAAAGAGAAGCTGAAATCCCTGCGGGCGGAGGTCGACATTCTGACAATGACAGCGACACCGATTCCCCGCACCCTGAACATGGCCATGTCCGGCGTGCGCGACCTGTCGCTGATCGTCACCCCACCGGCCAAGCGCCTGTCGGTGAAAACCTTCATCCGCGAATCCCAGGATGCCCTGATCAAGGAAGCCGTGCTGCGGGAGCTGCTGCGCGGCGGCCAGGTTTTCTATCTGCACAATGAAGTGAAGACCATCAACAAGACCGGCGATCATCTGCGCGAGCTGATTCCCGAGGCCCGCGTGGGCGTGGCGCACGGGCAGTTGCCCGAACGGGAACTCGAACAGATCATGGCCGACTTCTACCACAAGCGTTACAACATTCTGGTGTGCTCCACGATCATCGAGACCGGTATCGACATTCCCAGTGCCAACACCATCATCATGGACCGCGCCGACAAGCTGGGGCTGGCACAACTGCATCAACTGCGCGGACGGGTCGGCCGCTCTCAC
>JAGRIO010000330.1 GCA_020443225.1 Pseudomonadales bacterium | reverse complement strand
GTCAAGCTGCGCTAGTTTAATGAAATGCCAGTTCGGGGATCAAGCCCTTTATGGCCTTGACTTCTGGCTGATTTTTCGGGTCAAAACCTGTCTGATCCAGGTGATAACCCGCTGGTAATCCTGACCCCGGTTTCGCTTACCCCATGAACATGCCGCCGTTAATATGCACGGTTTCACCCGTGATATAGGCAGCTTCTTCACCAGCCAGAAAAGCTACAAGCGCAGCTATTTCAGAACTTTCACCCAACCTGCCCGCAGGAACCCGGGACAACAGCTGGTTTTTCTGCTCCTCAGGGAGCTCGTCAGTCATATCAGTCGCGATGAAACCAGGCGCAACACAGTTCACTGTAATACCCCGTGAACCCAGCTCACTGGCCAGTGCCCGACTGTAACCTTCCATACCTGCTTTCGCTGCGGCATAGTTACTTTGTCCGGGGTTACCCATACTGCCAACAACTGAACTGACGTTAATTACTCTGCCCCATCGCGCTTTAGTCATGCCACGCAGACAGGCTTTGGTGATTCTGAACACAGAGGAAAGATTGGTATTGATCACTTCATCCCACTCTGCGTCTTTCATACGCAGCGCAATATTGTCACGGGTAATGCCCGCGTTATTCACCAGAATCAACGGGGCATCGTGTGCTTTTATCGCTTCAAAAAAGGCAGCAACAGACGCTTCATCACCAACATTGAGCACATAGCCCTTACCCTGACCTGCCAGATTGGCGGTGATACCATCAGCACCCGCTTCCGATGTTGCGGTACCAATCACCCAAGCACCGTCTGCCGCCAGTCGCTCTGCGATGGCCTTGCCGATGCCACGACTGGCGCCGGTTACCAGCGCAACCTTACCCTGCAACGACATCAGTTAAGCTCCTCACGGGTTTTGGTAATACCCTCTGCGGAATTCACAGAAAAGCTCACCAGTGATTTTTCAATTCTCTTGTTCAGACCTGCCAGAACCTTCCCGGGACCACATTCAGCCACCCGGTCGACGCCCGTGGCGGCCATCTTCTGCACTGTGTCAGTCCACAGTACCGCACTGTACATCTGGGTAACCAGATTTCTGCGGATCTGATCGGGGTCGTCACAATATTCAGCGTCAACATTCTGAATCACAGAAATAGCGGGTACCGAAAACGCGACCTTAGCCAGTTCTTCTGCCATTTTATCTGCAGCAGGTTTCATCAGCGCACTGTGAAATGGTGCACTGGCAGAAAGCGGCATAGCACGCTTGGCACCTGCGGCCTTACAGGCAGCGGTGGCGGCTTCCAACGCGGTGTTTTGCCCCGCGATGACAACCTGGCCGGGTGCATTGAAGTTAACCGCCTGCACCAACTGGTCACCGGATGAATGTTCAATGCAGATTTCAGTCACCTTGTCATCATCAAGACCCAGTACAGCGACCATCCCACCTTCGCCTAAAGGTACAGCAGTTTGCATAAACTGACCGCGCTTCTGCACCAGGGTGGCAGCAGTGGCAAAGTCGAGCACACCTGCGGCGACCAGTGCGGAATATTCTCCCAGACTATGTCCGGCAACCACTTCCGGCGCCGGAATTCCCGCATCCTGCGCCAGACGCCAGAGAGCGATACTCGCAGTCAGCAGCGCCGGCTGGGTAAATTCAGTTTGATTAAGTTGGTCGGCCGGACCATTCTGGACCAGTGCCCAGAGGTCATACCCCAGCGCTGCAGACGCTTCGGCAAAAGTGTCGCTGACCAATGCGCTGTCAGCAACATCACTCAGCATACCGACTTCCTGGGAACCCTGCCCCGGAAAGACAAATGCTAATTTCCCCATGATTGTGTTCTCCTTCTTATTACCTGGCGGGCATGTCCGGGTTTCGGGTCCTGAAGTTTCCTTCACTCGCCGACGCAACGAGGGTGCGGGAGACCCGAAAAATGATAAAGCTCACAGATCATACAGGTAAATCATACTCTGGGGACAACTACGCTGAAGCTTCAAGCCCCTGTAGCCGTGGCACCCTTCTCTTTCTGCGACATCGCCACATTCGATGCCAATATCTGCGAGGGAGTCAACCGCCGACGACTTTCAGCTACAAATTTCAGGCACAGAAAAAGTGCCAGCCCCACAAGGCGCAGAAGCGCATAGGGAAACGGGCACTTATTCTTAAAACCACTTTCTCAGAACCTGTGACAATCCATTCGCCGGGCGAACGTGTCGTCCTTAATCTTCAGCGGTATGAACGACTTTCTTGCCTCGGTAAAAACCATCAGCTGTGACGTGATGACGTCGATGGGTTTCGCCGGTGGTAGTATCTTCTGACAGTGTCGGGCCAGTCAGAGAATCGTGAGAGCGACGACGACCACGTTTGGAACGGGTTACGCGATTTTGTTGAACAGCCATTGCTAGCTCCTTGTTAACTTATCTTTCATATCAGCCAGGGCGGCAAAAGGCTTGTAGGTATCGCCCTTGCCCCTGATTTCTTCTGGTTCAGGCGCCAGGGCAGCGTCTATCTCACACGCCTCATGCCGGGTCACCATGGGCATTCCAACTATGAGTTCATCTTCGATGAGGTCTGTCAGTGGCAGCATTTCATCGGGGCAAACGAAACCATCATCTTCCTGCTCAAGCGCATCAAGCTCTTCATCCGTTTTCAGGATCAGGGTTCTGAAGTTGGTCTCCAGCGCCAGCGTCATCGGTTCCAGACACTTTTGGCAGGTCACGGATACTGCAGCCTGCAGATTCCCGACAACCAGCGTTTTCTGTCGTTTGCCTTTTCTGAACTCAAGCCTTGCCTGTACGTCTCCGTCTTTGTCCAGCAGCAGGTCAGTAAATCTGCCCAGCGAATCAAACGGTATCGTACCCTCTAATCTGGCTTTATCACTCACAAGTTTGCGATGATTAACCAGTAGTGGAAGGGGGCCCTTAAACATAAGGGGCGCATCTTATTCATGGCGTCCCTTTCTGTCAAAAGAAAATTATAGAAATTCAGTAACATATGACCATTTCACCCACTCAGATTATCCTTGCCTCAACCTCCGTTTACCGGCAGGAGATTCTGTCACGACTGCAATTACCATTTGTGCAAATCAAACCTGAGTTCGCAGAAACCCAGAGGTCTGGTGAGACGCCTGCAGCGCAGGCAGCGCGGTTGTCAAAGGGCAAGGCCGAAGCCGTGTTGCCCCAACTGACTCAGACCGGCGCTGTTTGCATTATCGGTTCTGATCAGGTGGCTCACCTCAATGGTGAGGTATTGCATAAACCGGGCAACTTTGATGTGGCGAGAGACCAGTTAAGACGCAGCTCGGGGCAATGGGTGAGCTTTGAGACCGGCATTACGCTGATAAGTGCAACCCGCGAGCCGGGCAGTGACGGGCACGATGCTGGCACGTGGAACATCAATAGCGAAAGAACCTGCGTGGAAACGTACTCGGTACAGTTCAGAGAACTGTCCGAAACCGAGATCATCAACTATCTGCGTAAGGATGAGCCCTGGGATTGTGCTGGCAGCTTCAGGGCTGAAGGACTCGGAATCGCCCTGTTCCAGTCGCTACGGGGCGAAGACGTCAATACCTTATATGGATTGCCTCTGTTGCGGCTGACTCATATGCTGACAGAGGCCAACATAAACATTCTGTAAACCTACTCTGACTAACGCCCTTACCCTGCTGTTTTTCAACAGCTAAATTGAGTTCATCAGCGACATAAACCGCTCACAGGGTGGTGCTTCCACGGTCAGTACCTTGTCCCCCTTGTCGAGGGGCGGCAACACCAGTCTGGCTGCATGCAACATCAGTCTCGGCGTTGCCAACGGTGAAATCACTGCATCCAGACCAGGATTACCGTACTTGGGGTCTCCGACAATCGGATGTTTCAGATACTGGGCATGGACCCTGATCTGATGCGTGCGCCCCGTCACAGGCCGTACGTCCAGCAGGCTGAGCTGATCATTCTGCCGGTTGACCGAAAACTCTGTCAGCGATGGTTTGCCATCTGCAGCCACGATGCAGACTCGTTCCCCGCTCTTCAGGGTGTTTTTTCTGATTGGCACGTCAACATGCTGTTTACGCTTTGGCCAACGACCGTGGACAATCGCCTGATAGTGCTTCTGCAGGCTCGACTTATCCTGAAGAACTGCCTGTATCTTTTTGAGATATAACCTTTTTTTACAAAGAATCAAACACCCAGAGGTATCGCGGTCAAGCCGGTGCGCCAATTCAAGATTGGGCTCATCAGGCCGCAGCTGCCGAAAGCCTTCTATGACGCCATAACTGACCCCACTGCCGCCATGGACCGCCAGGCCGGCTGGCTTATTGATTATCAGCAAGCGCTCATCTTCATAGATGA
>JAGRIO010000329.1 GCA_020443225.1 Pseudomonadales bacterium | reverse complement strand
ATGCAGACATTCTTGACGGAATCCGCCATGGCCGGATCTTTGTGTCTACAGGTGATCTGATCAGTACAGCCGATATTACGGTGTCGGGCGGTAGCAATACCGTGACCGGCATAGGTGAAACACTGGTTGCCACAGGTGGCGAAGTCACGATTACTGTTCGTGTTACTGATCCTGCAGGCACAAACCACAATGGCGACAGCCCGGCGCTGAACCGTATTGATATCATCGGCGGTGAAATTCAGGGCTTATTGCCTGGTATGCCGTCTTATCGTAATACTACGGCGCGGGTCCTTAAACGATTTGCCAGAAGCGAATTCCGCCAGCAGGGTGAGCAGATCGAGGTCAGTCTGCGACTGGCTAACCTGTCTGATAACTACTACCTGCGGGTGCGTGGAACCAATTCTGACGAAGCTGAACCGGCCCCGGACCTGCCCACGGAAAACCCATGGCAGGATCTCTGGTTTTATACCAATCCGGTGTTTGTCACTGTTTCAGAGAACTGAACGTCCCTGTTTCATGGCATTTTTATTCTGTCTGAACATGAAATTAACAGGCTGCGCTGAAAATGCGCAGCTATGAACCCAAACAGAACATTACTCAGGCGTATACATGGTTGGGATCTGGATCAGTTCCAGAAAGTCAGCCAGATCACACTGAACCAGAGATTCTGGTTGTTGGCGGCCCGGCAAGTTTCCCGTACCGCCGACGGGTGGGGCTACCTTGTAGTCCCATGTGCCCTGCTGATTGCAGGTGTTGAGGAAGCCGCTCAGTTTTTCAGATTGCTGGTCACTGCACTGTTAATTGAACGGTTGATCTATTTTGCTGCTAAAAACGGCTTTAAGCGGAAAAGACCGGCTAACATAGTGCCGGGCTATCACAGTCATATTATCCCTTCAGACGAATTCAGTTTCCCTTCCGGGCATACATCTGCGGCGTTTCTCTTTGTCACGCTGACAGTACTGATCTGGGGGCCCCTCATGCTGTTCATGTACTTGTGGTCATCTGGTGTGGCCGCATCGCGGGTTATTCTCGGCGTCCATTTTCCTACCGACACCCTGATGGGCGCTTGTCTTGGCACCGGCACAGCCATCCTTATCTGCCAGGCAGGTGGTTTATGAAAAAAATTCTGTACGGAGTGCAGGCGACCGGGAACGGCCATATAGCCAGAGCTAATGCTATGGCACGGGCTCTTTCCGGCTTTGATTCAATAGAAGTGACCTGGCTGTATTCAGGCAGACCAGAAAGCGAGTTGTTTGGTGTCGGCGAAAACTATCAGTGGCGAAGGGGGATGACCTTTGCCACTGATGGCGGCAGGATCAATCTGCTGCGCACAGTGACAACTAACAATGTGGTGCAGTTCGTACGGGATGTGTACCGGCTGGATCTGTCGGCATGGGACCTGGTGATCTGCGATTTCGAACCGGTAATTGCCTGGGCTGCCCGTTTGCAGGGTGTACCCACACTGGGCATCGGTCATCAGTACGCCTTTCAGTATGACGTGCCCTACGAAGGTGGCAACCTGCTCAGCAACCTGTTTCTGCAGAAGTTTGCGCCGGTAACCCAGGGATTAGGGTTGCACTGGCATCACTTCAATCAGGCCATTCTGCCCCCAATCGCTGATCTTGATGGCCAGAGCCGGCAGCCGGCTAAACAGGGCAAGTATGTAGTTTATCTGCCCTTTGAAGATCAGCAGTTTGTTCTGAGCCTGCTCCGGCAGATCAGAGGTGCGACCTTTTACGTCTATGGTCCCGGACTCTCGAGGTTCGATTCGGAAGGGCATATTCAGACCCGGCCGCTGTCCCGGGTCGGTTTCAAGCAGGATCTGGTTGATGCCGAAGGCGTCATTTGTAATACCGGGTTCGAGCTTATCAGCGAGTGTTTGCTGATGGGGACTAAGGTCCTGACCAAACCGCTGGCCGGACAGGTGGAGCAGATATCCAATGCGGCTGCCCTGCGTCAGCTGGGTTATGCCACGGTGCTTGATCGCTGGTCGCCAGAACCCATCAGAGACTGGATCAGGGATGGTGTTAACGTGCAGGTGAGTTATCCAAAAGTACACGAGCGCATCGCCCGCTGGATTGTCGAAGGGCAACGGGAATCTGTTGCTGAACTGGCAGGGCAACTCTGGTCTTCAGTGCATGAGGTCAGAAACTCAGACCGGACTGCCGCCGATGCAGGTGACTGGACAGGCCGGAGGGCTGGGTAGGGTGTGGCAAAAGGCCTGTGTGCAGATAGCTGGACGGAACAGGGTTGTTTGCATCCGGAGCGCGCTCACATCCACTGAGAGTCAGGGGATGGTCAGAATTTCCAGGCCATTTGGCTCCAGCGAGTTGGCTTCAACCAGTCAGGGTCAACCGGAAAAGTCGGCGACATAGTGTCTCAAGGCTCAGGCGAGTGCCTGAGGGCGTTTGATGATGTACTTCTTAAACAATGCCGGATCGCCATAGTGATCATCGATCAACTTATCTGTTGGTCTGATGATGCGTGCATCGCTGGCATAGGCAAGGCTTTGATCAGCTTCTGCCCTGGCAATGCCCGACTGCACTGTTGTCTCAGGCCTCGGCAGGACAATAGCAGCGGCGCTTGCGACGAGCAGCATACTGGCAGCCAGACAGGTGACGCGCACGGAAGCCAGTGACGGTTTGGTAACGGTCCGGGGCTGGGCGGAAGAGCAGTAATAGTGATCGGTCTGGCTCATTGTCGGGCTGTTACACTTCTGGCATTCATGTTGGTGGAGCGCATTGTAGGCAGGCGCTTTCCAGTCCTCCAGAAGCCGGGGTTCGAAATAATCCAAAATTAATCTTCTTGTTCTTTTCTTAATGTTGGCTGGCCGCCATTTCTGGTATTTCTGCCAGCTTGTCTTCGGGCACTTTACCGGCAATGATCTTAATAATTGATTTATGAAAGTGGGCGGCGCTGGGCAGTCAGCGCTGGGGGTGCTCGCCATAATCCATCTATGTTGCTGTTATTAAAAGAAAAGTGCGTCTCATCATGAGCAGGGTTTAAGCCTTCCGGTTTCTTAACAAAATTAACATTGGGAAGTTAAATTAAGATTGTATTAAGGCTTGCCCGTCACTAATGTAGTCCCATCGAAGAACAGCAATATAAAGGAATCGAAACATGAAGAAGCTCATGATTCTGGTAGCAGGACTCGTTTTCAGTCAATTTACCCTGGCAGAAGAACCAGCCACAGAACAGGCCAGCCCCTACACTCAGCTCTGCATTGCAGCGCTGGAATCCAAAGAAGCTATGAACGCTAAAGCCAGAGAGCTGAACATTGGCCGCCGGGAAATGAAGCAGGTAGTCTGCAACGACTTGTCCTTGTACGAGTTCGTAGAAGCCCATCAGGACAATATGCAGGAATGGTCAATCGCCACGGTTGAATAGCCACCTGACTGCGGGATGAACCTGTCTTCAGGCCAGCAAACCTGACTGATCAGACTGATCAGAAGGCGCGTCCCGCCGTTCCTACCGAAGTTTCTGTTTGCTGACCTCTGGCAGCGTGCTGCAGTACATGGCTGCACCCATCGACAGGATGCCGAGTACCAGTATCATCTCTTCTACTCCCAGCGTTTCTGCCACCAGACCTAGACTCCCTGACAACAGTATGGCAATACCGATCACGGTATTACTGATGGCCACATAGCGGGCCCGGTTCTCCTCCGTCGCCATATCGACCAGATACACTTTCCGACCCATGCGAATCCCGCTGTGAGAGATAATCAGCAGAAAATACATGGCGGCATGAAAAGTCGCTGAGCCGGTCCAGAGCAACTGAGTCTGATGAAGCGTGTAATGGAGGAGGCTGATAACGCCTGCCATCACAGCTGCAATGATCATGACCAGTCGGCTTGAGCGGTCACCAAGCTTTCCCCACACCACGGATGAGAGACTGCTGGCCAGCCCGCTGGCGATGATCAGAGTACCCAGGCCGGCGGCACCGCTGCTCAGCCGGGCCTGCGCCAGCATGACATAGAAGGGGGGCGCGAGTGCCGTTGCCAGCAGCAGGGTTCGCGCTATGACAAAGCGCTGCAGTTCCCGGTTGCGGGTTAGCTGTTCCCAGGTGTCCTGCAGGGATGAGGAATCCCCGGGTTTGCTGGTTTCTGCGGCGGGCTCCGCAATTATCCGGAACATGAGCAGAGCCAGCATCCAGAAACCGGCGGCGACGAGCAGTAAACTGGTTAGAATCATGTCATCGCGCGCTGTATCAGTACTGCGGCTGAAATTCAGCAGCAAGCCCAGCAGTAGGGTCATAGACCCTGCGATGCTGCCGGCGATCCCCATGAGCACCCCCCTGCTGCCTTTCGAAACTGTCC
>JAGRIO010000328.1 GCA_020443225.1 Pseudomonadales bacterium | reverse complement strand
GATGCTGGTGCTGATTTTTACGCCCTGGTACGCCGGTGACACACCGGAATTCTATGCACCGGCCATATTTGTACTGGGTATGGACCTGCTGCTGGAGGGAGCTAAAAGTGGTATGAAAGGTGGTCTGGCATTGCTGGTTGCAACTTTTCTGATGTTACTGGTGCTTACCACCCGGTTACTCTTAAGGCGCCGCAAGGTCTCTCTTTAATCTGCGGCAGTAGTCTTATCTGCACAGTTATTCTGTCGCCTTTGGTCTCTCCATTCCCGGTTCCTGAACCAGGTTTCCCTGCCGCAGCTTTCCAACACGGTTCCGCTATCTATACTTGAAGGGAATCCCACAAATTCCGGATAGCGTAGCATGCGGTCTATTTTCCGCCGAGTTCTGGCATTCCTGTCGCTGGCTTGCGTCTGGCAGTGTGCGATGGCCGACGACGTACGGCTGCTGATTGATATCAGCGGCAGTATGAAGCAGAACGACCCGAATAATCTGCGCCGCCCCGCTGTTAACCTGTTGCTGAAACTGGCGCCGCCAGGTACCAGCGCAGGTGTCTGGACATTCGGGGAGCAGGTGAATCCGTTGATTCCGTTCCGGCCCGTGGATGCTTCCTGGCGGGCCCAGGCGCTGGCGAGAACGCCAATGATCAACTCAGCAGGGTTGTATACCAATATCGGTGCTGCACTTGAACAGGTTGTCTTACAGGCACCTGGTGGCCCTGTCATCCTGCTGACTGACGGTATGGTTGATATCAGTAAAGATCCTGCGGCCAATGCCGCTGAGCGCGAACGGGTTCTGAATCAGGTAATCCCTGATCTGATCGCTGCGGGGATCGCCGTCAATACCGTGGCCCTGTCTGAGCACGCGGATGAAGAACTCCTCGTGGAACTGGCACGCTCGACCGGTGGCATGGCTGATACTGCCAGCACGCCGGAAGACCTGACACGGATATTTCTGCGCATGTTCAACGATGCCGTGGTTCAGGATCAGGTACCGCTCCTCGACAACACCTTTCTGGTGGACTCCAGCATTGAAGAATTCACCGTATTGGCATTTCGTCGCGAAGACAGTGGGCCGGTCCAGCTCGGGTCACCAGATGGGGACTTTTACCTGAGGGATGATCATCCGGATTTTGTGGGTTGGTACCAGGACAAGGGTTTTGACCTTATTACGGTTCGCGGGCCGGTTGAAGGCGAATGGCGGCTGTATGCGGAAGAAGATCCCCAGAACCGTGTGACCATCGTCAGTAACCTGCAGCTTTCCGTCAGTCCGCTGAATAATACGGTCTACGCGGGGGAGACGCCGTCGCTGACTGTCCGTTTCCTGCAGGATGGCAGTGTCATTCGCGACGAAGGATTTCTCGGCCTGATGGATGTGCAGCTGATTGTTACGACGCCTGATGGCCGCAAGCGGGGACGCAGGCTGGGAGAGTTCAGTGCCGGAGTCTATGAAGCGGATCTGGGTATCTTTGATCAGCCGGGCCGGTATCAGGTCAAGGTGAGTGTCGACGGTAAGACCTTTACCCGCGAATATGCTCAGGAGCTGGATTACAGTGATCCGGTCCGTATGGTTTACAACGCCGCAGACCGTTCACTGCTGGTGGTGCCCGCGGCACGCAGCCTGATTAATAATGACATTTCCATGATCGCGACCATTCTGGTGAATGAGCAGAAGAAATTCCTGCCCATGTCGCTCTCGGAAGATAATGTCTGGGAAGCGCCTCTGGATGATATTGAAGATGGCACCTATCCTGTCTCTCTGCATGTCTCCGGTGTCAGTGCTACCGGGCAGGATATGGATTTCCAGATCACCGATATGCCGGTAGAGATTGGCGCTGATCCTGAGACGAATCCGCTGCCGGAAGACCTGCTCCCCGCTGAACCGCAATGGTGGGCACATCCCTATTTCATTTATTCACTCGTCGGGCTGGGCAATCTTATTGCTGTTGGGCTGGGCGTCTGGTTCTTCCGGTCCCGCAGGAAACTGGCCGCTCAGGATATCAGCGAAGCTGAGCTGGAAGCGCTGGTTCAGGGCAAGGTGTTTGAGAAAGCCCTTCAGGACCGGGCAGACATGCCGGAAGCCGCAACCGAAACTGCCTCTGTGCCAGCGTCAGAGTCCCCGCCTCAGCCAGTCGCGGAAGTAGCTGAAGCCTCAGATTTTGGTGACGGTATGTCAGACATCGTGGACGGTTGGGCCTCAGTGGGCAGTGAGGATCTTGAGACAGATGGGATGATGACTCAGGCGGCTCCTGATCAGGACTCTGATTCTGAGGCCTCATCCGCAATCTCTGACGAGTTCCGCGAGCCTGATGCGCAGGGGCAGGGTGAAGGCGAAGCTGAAAACGGAGTTGATACTACCGGGGCTGAAAGTAGCTGGGCTGAGAGTATTGAGGCTGAAGGTACCGCGGCTGAAGGTACGGGGGCTGATGAGAATGATGCGCTGGAGAAAACCATCGTGCTGGAAGCGGGGGAATCACCACTTGCAGCGGTTGAGACAGAATCGGGGAATGAGTTTAACGATGATGACTTCTCGGATGATGGCTTTGATACAGATGATCCTGAGGATCTGGATGCCGCTGTGGCCGAAGTGCTGGCAGATGAGGAGCTTGACGATTCCCTGACAGATGATTTCGACGACATTCTCAGAGACATTAAGGCTGATCTGGATGAAGCGGAGGCCGGTCAGGCTGCTGAATCCAGTGATGATGACGACGAGCCACTGGATAAAACAGTCAGATTGCCCGACAACGGCGGGTAATTCTCCGGCAGTTATCACTCTGATGAATCCGTACAAACACGAGCATTCATGACGCCTTGCTATGTCGCCCGCCGCAAATTAGAGTAAGGTGAATTTCGGGCAGGCAAACGAGCATTTGATAGACGCGTGCCTAGAAGTTATATTCCTTTGCTTCATTTCCTTGGTTAACGACATATGAAATTTTCCAGTACAAATACTTATATCGCGACAGAAGAATTACAAATGGCGGTAAACGCTGCCGTTACGCTGGAACGGCCTCTCCTGATTAAAGGTGAGCCTGGCACCGGCAAAACCATGTTGGCTGAAGAAATCGCCAAATCTTTGGATATGGAACTGATTTCCTGGCATGTGAAGTCTACAACCAAGGCACAGCAGGGTTTGTACGAGTACGATGCGGTATCCCGTCTGCGTGACTCCCAGTTGGGAGATGACCGGGTTCATGACATCAACAATTACATTGAGAAAGGCAAGCTCTGGGAAGCTTTCACCGCTGACCAGAAATGTGTGCTGCTGATTGACGAAATCGACAAGGCTGATATCGAATTCCCCAATGACCTGCTGCTGGAAATCGACAAGATGCAGTTTCATGTCTATGAAACCGGTGAAACGGTTGTTGCCAGGCACCGCCCCGTCGTCGTGATCACCAGTAACAATGAAAAGGAACTGCCCGATGCCTTCCTGCGTCGTTGTTTCTTCCATTACATTCAGTTCCCTGACCGCGACACTATGCAGGAAATCGTTGATGTTCATTATCCGGATATCAAACAGGATCTGGTTAAGGAAGCGATGGAAATCTTCTTTGATGTCCGCAAAGTACCAGGCCTGAAGAAGAAACCTTCCACGTCAGAACTTATCGACTGGCTGAAATTGCTGATGGCCGACGATATCCCCGAAGAAATTCTGCGTAACCGTGATACATCAAAGGCCATCCCGCCGCTTTATGGTGCGCTGGTCAAGAATGAACAGGACGTTCAGTTGCTGGAACGCCTGGCATTTATGAATCGCCGCCAGAACAACAGCGGAGGCGGCCCACAGCGGGGTTAAACACCTATGTTGATTAACTTTTTTCTGGCGCTGAAAAATGCCCGTATACCCGTATCGATTACAGAACTCCTGCATTTGCTGGATATTCTGAAAGCGCGGCTGGTCTATGCGGACATCGATGAATTCTATTACCTGAGCCGCATGGCGCTGGTAAAAGACGAGCGTCATTACGACAAGTTCGACCGGGCCTTTGGTACCTATTTTAAGGGGCTTGAAGATCTGGCGGGCATGTTGGCCTCTCTGATTCCGGATGAGTACCTGCGTCGGGAGTTCGAAAAATCCCTGACTGCGGAAGAGCTGGAGAAGATCAAGTGTCTGGGTGGTCTTGAGAAGCTGATTGAAGAATTCAAACGGCAGGTAGAGGACGCCGCTCGCGGCGAGGGTAAGGACAAAGACAAGGAAGGCAAAGGCCGGGAAGGTAAGGGTAAGGAAGGCGACGACCGTAAAGGCAAGAAACGTCGTGGCAAACGCAGCTGGGATAAGCGTGACTATAAGGCCTATGACGACAATGTCGAACTGGG
>JAGRIO010000327.1 GCA_020443225.1 Pseudomonadales bacterium | reverse complement strand
GGAAGAAGTGGACAATAACCCGTTTTTCTGCCCGGACCCCGACCGGGTACCCGAACTGGAGCGGTTCATGGATGCGCTGCGCAAGTCCGGCGATTCCATCGGCGCGCGAGTGACGGTGGTGGCCAGCGGGGTGCCGGCGGGCTGGGGCGAGCCGGTGTTTGACCGTCTGGACGCCGATATCGCCCACGCGCTGATGAGCATCAACGCGGTGAAAGGTGTAGAGATTGGCGACGGGTTTGATGTGATCACCCAGCGGGGTAGTCAGCACCGTGACGAGATGACCGCCAATGGGTTCGCCTCCAACCATGCGGGCGGAATACTCGGGGGCATTTCATCGGGCCAGGATATTATCGCCAGTATTGCCATGAAGCCGACTTCCAGTATTACCCAGCCAGGGCAGACCGTGGATATTCATGGTAATCCGACTGAAGTTGTCACCAAAGGCAGGCATGATCCCTGCGTCGGAGTGAGGGCGACGCCGATCGCTGAGGCCATGATGGCCATTGTGCTGATGGATCATTATTTGCGAAACCGGGCTCAGAATGCAGATGTGACACCTGTCGGCCCGGTGTTCTGAGTGTTCCGGAACGGGTCTGCATAATTCCTCTGCAATCTTCCCTGATTCCTCCATCATAACTCCACAAGCAGACGACATAATGTCTGCAAGTGTAATGACAGAGTGGTAAGCCGATGGAAGCGTTGTTGATGTTCCTGATTCTGGTTCTGATGTTTGGACCTGCTTTCGCCAGTCCTGAGAGGTTGCGTTCACAGAGGACCCAGGATATCTGAAACGCCATTCCGGCTTTCCTGTCCGGGTGCTCAGGCCCTGTTGGGTCAGTCACTCATCGCGCTTGCATCGCGCTGCTCATCCAGCAATGTCATAAAAGCAACCGCTGCATTCGACAGGGTACGCTGAACATGATGAATCACCCCCAGTTTCCTCTGAATAGAGATACCCGTCACCGGCACTGGATGGATACCTTCACCCAGCATGGTGGAAGGTAACACGCTCCAGCCCAGGCCGATTTTTATCAGCATGCGGATGGTCTCGAGATAATTGGTCGACATGCTGATGTTGATTGCCAGCCCCTCATCCTCAAACAGGTGCTTGACGATTCTGCCGGTGAAGGTGCTCATGTCTGGCAGAATGGCTGGGAATTCTGCGATCTGCGCGAGTGAGATAGCCGGAGCACGGGCCAGTTCGTGATCCTCGGCGCAGACGAAGATCAGATCATCCGTCCAGATATGGCGGGAAAGCAGACGTTCATGATTAGTTGGGGCCATGGTGATGATGCCTAACTCAAGATTTCCCTGCACAATCTGTTCGTGCGCAACTTCGGAATCCATAAAGTGCAGATCCAGCGCCACCCGCGGATAACGTTCGCTGTAAGCCCGTAAGATAGCCGGCAGACGCCAGAGACCAATATGATGGCTTGTGGCAATGGAGAGCTGGCCGCTGACTTCATGGGTCAGGTTGCGGATGGCGCGCTGGGTATCTTCAATATTCAGCAGAATTTCCCGGGCGCGGGGTTCCAGCTCACGACCTGCTTCGGTGAGCGTGACTGTCCGACCAATGCGATCAAACAGTTTCACGTCCATCTGGCCCTCCAGCAGTGCGATACGCTTACTGACTGCTGGCTGAGTCAGATGCAGACGATTGGCTGCGGTCGAGAATGATCCCGTCTCAGCGACGGCAACAAATGCCTTGATACTGTCCAGATCTAACATTCCGAATTCTTATCAATTAAATGAAAAATATGAATTTGAGTTATGCATCGAATGATCTTAGCATGCGCACTTTCTGAATCAAGGGCATTGCCCGCGGAGTTGAGACGTGGATAAAGTGAATGTAGCGATTGCCGGTGCCACTGGTGCGGTGGGAGAAGTCATGCGGGAAATTCTCGAGCAACGAGACTTTCCTGTTGGCAGAATTTCGCTGCTGGCCAGCGAACGCTCTGCCGGTAAACGCCTGCAATTTCGTGGTGAGCAGGTGATGGTGGAAAACCTGGACACGTTCGATTTCTCTGACACCCATATCGGCCTGTTTTCGGCTGGGGGGTCAATTTCTGCTAAATATGCACCAAAGGCTGCCTCTCAGGGGTGCGTTGTAATTGATAATACCTCTCACTTTCGCCGTGACCCCAATATTCCCCTGGTCGTTCCCGAGGTAAATCCTCATCGTATCGCCGACTATCGTAATGCCAATATCATTGCGAACCCCAATTGCTCGACGATTCAGATGCTGGTCGCTCTGAAGCCGATCTATGATGCAGCAGGTATCTCACGTATCAATGTCGCTACTTATCAGGCAGTGTCTGGTGCCGGGATGTCTGCCATCGAAGAACTGGCAGGCCAGACCGCGCGGCTGTTAAACGGTCAGCCGATAGAAACCAAAGTCTTCACCCGACAGATTGGTTTCAATGCGATACCACACATCGGAAACTTCGAAGACAATGGTTACACCAATGAAGAGATGAAAATGGTGTGGGAAACCAGAAAGATTTTCGAAGATGAAAGCATTCAGGTTAACCCCACCTGTGTGCGGATTCCGGTTTTCTATGGTCATTCAGAGGCCGTCCACATTGAAACCGTCAAACCTTTGTCTGCAGCAGAAGCCCGTGAATTGCTGGCTGTAGCAGAAGGTGTAACCCTGCTTGATGGTCGTGAAAACGGCGCTTACCCCACGCCCGTGACCGATTCAGCGGGTACAGATCCGGTTTTTGTCGGTCGGCTGAGAGATGATATCAGTCATCCGAACGGGCTGGACATGTGGATTGTGTCTGATAACGTGCGGAAAGGTGCGGCGCTTAACAGTATACAAATAGCTGAACTTTTGATAAAACAGCTGTAATAAGCGATACTTAACGCATCTTTTGTAGATCGTTTCTAGGTTTTTTCTGCGTAAGTGGGCTAATCGATTGGGGGTTAGTCCGGATTAGCTGCGAAGGGAATCGACGGTCTATCTCTTTGGGGTGAAGAGAGGTACAAAGAAAATGATTCAACGGCTTTTGGTGCTCAGCGCGCTGCTGGTTCTGTTTCAGAGTCAGTCAGCGTTCGGAGTAGGGCTCGGCGAGCTGGATTTGCATTCTGCACTTAACCAACGGTTTGAGGCAGAAATTGCATTAACCAACGTCGGGGGGCTGGGCACTGATGAAGTACTGCCTAACCTTGCTTCACAGGAAGATTTTGACCGGGTCGGTGTCGAGCGAGTCTATGCGCTGACCGATCTGCGCTTTAAGGTCGTCAAGGACGAAGACGGTGACATGGTGATTAAGGTCACCAGTAACCGGCCTATCGTCGAGCCGTTCCTCAATTTTCTGGTGGAAGTCCTGTGGCCCAGCGGCCGCATTTTGCGTGAATACACCGTGTTGCTGGACCCACCAACCTTCAGCGAAGACGCTGGCATACAGCCATTGCAGACTGCCGAAGTTATCCGTTCTGAACCAGCAACCGCTCCTCCCAGTCAGTCTTCGGTTCGTCGTCCCGTACCCCCTGCACCAACCAGACAGGAGTCCAGCCGGCAGCAGGAGTCGCAGTCCCGCGGCATGGAAGGTATGACTGATGGTGACGAATATGGCGTGACCGGCCCTGGCGATACGCTTTGGAAGATTGCTCTCAAGGTTCGACCCAATCAGTCAATATCTGTGCAGCAGACCATGCTGGCCCTGCAGCAGGCGAACCCTGATGCCTTTATCAATAACAACATCAACTTGCTGAAGGCGGGTCATGTTCTGCGCATTCCTGGTGAACGTGAGATCCGCGCTACCTCTTTTGCATCTGCCGTAGAAGAAGTCAAAATTCAGAACGAAGAATTTGATGCCATACGTTCCGGTAGCGTGGCTCAGCTGGACGCCTCCCGACGCAAGTCATCACGTGCTTCATCCAGCGCAGCAGATGATGATGGCGAACTTAAACTGCTGGCAGCAGATTCTGCCGATGACGGACGTCGCGCCGGACAGGGTGGTGATGCCGGAAGGTCACAGCAGCTGGAGAACAGCCTGGCGGTCGCCAGAGAGGATCTTGATCGTGCCCGAAGGGCGAATTCTGATCTGAATGTGAAACTCGAGGATTTGCAGGGACAGCTCGAAACTCTTAATGAAATCGTCAAACTGAAAGACGATCAGCTGGCAGCACTGCGGGCGGAAGTTCAGCGCATGCAAAGCGCCGCACCAACCGCAAGCGCGCCCGTAAATAGTGTGAGCACACCGGCAGCTTCCGGCGGTCTGCTGTCAAACCCATTGGTGCTTGGCGGCCTGGGTCTCCTTCTGGCTCTGGCAATTGCGGGTCTGCTGTTTTTAAGGAACCGCAAGAAGTCCGAAG
>JAGRIO010000326.1 GCA_020443225.1 Pseudomonadales bacterium | reverse complement strand
AACATTGAAATTCTGCTGAGGTACATCAGGTGGGGGTTCATCGGGGGGTGGTGGCTTCTTGGGCTTGCGCTGCTTGGTTTCTAACTGTTGATCCTGCTTCACACGAACAAAGTCAACCAGGTTACCAACCTTATCATCGGTAAGCGCGCTGTCAGCGCCTGCAATCAGGGACTGCATGAGATAGAACAACGCCAGTGTTACTACAACACCGACAATGCCGGAAAGACCTAAACGTATCACCATAGCTCTTTCCTCCTACTTCTCTTCGCCGGCAATAGCGACCTGGCTGATACCAAGACTTCTGGCAGCATCCATAATAGCTAGTACCTTCTCAACTTTGGATTCACTGTCAGCCTGGATCACAAGTCCCCCTTTAGGGTTCTCTGCATGCAAACGCTCCATCAGTGGGCGAACGTTACGTACATCGACTTTCTTCTTGTCTATCCAGACTGAGCTGTCCGGTCCAACACCAACCAGCAGAGACACGGTTTTCTTCGGTTCTGCGGTCTGAGTATCCGGCCGGTTAACTTCAACGCCTGTTTCTTTAATGAATGTGGCAGTTACGATGAAAAAGATCAGCATGATGAATACAACATCAAGCATCGGCGTTAAGTCCGCGACTTTTTCATCTGATTCTGTCGTTCTTCTACGCATTCTGTATATCCTGACCTAATCTGGTGGTAATTCCCGATTAATGATCCATAGTAAGTGTGTCTTCCATATAGTCCGATTCGGACTGTACTTTGGAAGCCAGAAATGTATTCGCCAGTACACCGGAGAGCGTCGCAACCATACCCGACATCGTCGGTATCGTTGCTGCAGACACACCAGCAGCCATGGAACGGGCATTACCACCCGTATAATTCATCGCTTCAAACACCTGAACCATACCTGTTACCGTGCCCAGCAAACCGAGCAGTGGTAGCAGTGATATCAGTGTCTTGATGAAATCCATATTGGCATTCAGCTTCACATTGACTTCGGAAATCAGGCGAAGACGAATCATATGGGCATTCCAGGAAGTGCGCTCAGGGCGTCCTTCCCAATAACTCAGAACCTTGCCCACATCATGCTTATGCTCTGTATTAATGAACCAGAATCGTTCAAAAATCAGTGCCCACATGCAGAAGGTGGCGATGGCGATGAGGTATAACACATCGCCACCTGCTTCAAGGAAGCTTCTGATTGCTGTGAATATCACGTCCATCAGGTTTTACTTCTTACCTGCGTTTTCGGCGTGTTCAGCAACCAGACCAGCACTCTGCTCTGTCAGAATGTGCATGACACCATTACTTCGTGATTGAACGATTGAGTGCAGCAGTACAGTAGGAATTGCCACACACAGACCCAATACCGTGGTCATCAGGGCTGATGAAATACCGCCAGCCATGGTTTTGGGGTCACCTGTACCAAACAGGGTGATCGCCTGGAAGGTCATGATCATACCCACAACCGTACCCAACAGACCCAGCAGCGGTGCCACCATTGAGATGATCTTGATAAAGGCGATGCGGGCGTTGATTGCAGGCTGCTCTTTCAGAATTGCTTCATCCAGCTTCAACTGCAGCGTTTCCGGATCGACGTCCTTATTCTCATGGTAAACCGCCAGTACACGACCCAGTGGGTTGTTGTTGCTCGGCGAGCTGTTCTTAACCTGAGACTTAACCTTGCTGTAGGTGATACTGAGGGTGATAAACCGCTCGACAGCCAGGATAACAGCGACAATACCCAGAGCAATAATCACGTAACCCACTTCTGCGCCCTGTCGGATACGCTCTTCCAGAGTCGGTACCTGTACCTGCAGACTCAGCAACTGACCTTTAGTGGGGTCAAGTGCAAATGGAACAAAGCCGCTGGTAGCATTCTTAAGATCCTGAGTGGTTGCGACGAAACGTGAGCTGGGCTGACGCGCCAGTTCCTTAACGACACCCTTTTCGATGTCATAAGTCACGTAGCCATCACCGCTCACCAGGTTAAATGTACCCACACGAATCACGTCCTGATCCACTACGTTGCCGTCAATCTTATTGACGCTGGCAGTAAAGCGGGTGATTTTGCCGGATTCAGTCATTTCACGCTGAATTTCGAACCACAGACGCTCGATTTCTTCGATGGTCGCAAGGCGTGAACTCTGGCCCATTGACTGAGCGAACTGACCCAACCACTCACCCCGGCCGGGAAGCTGAGCAGAAATGATTGAACCTTCGAAGACACCCTGAGTGTCGCCACTGACCTGCTGCAGCACACCAAACAGTTCACGCAGAGAACCCAGACGGTTGCTCAGCACTTCCTGCAGACCGGCGATCTTCTGTTCGTTTTCTTCGAACTTGGTTTCCAGTCTGTCACTTCGGGCTTCTTCGTTACGCTGCATCTGACGGGCATCTTCCAGCGCTTTCTGCTGTCGTGCCTTGTCAGCCATGAACTCTCTTTCACGCTGAGCGTTAACTTTCTGATTAACCAGCTTGCCTTCTTTCACCAACTGCAGCAGTTCGGCAAGGCTTTTCGCTGGAATTTCTTCTGCAGCCTGAACACTGAAAGTAAAGCTCAGTGCCATGGCGCAAATAATCGTCGTAATCTTTTTCATTACTTACTCTCCTGGCGCTGGTACTGGAAGCGTTACAAGGTCAGCGGTCTGTGTCTTACGTGCAATACGGATACCATCGCGCACGCCCAGACGATATTCATCGCCCAGAATGACCCAGTCACGACTGTTCTTGTCGTAGACGCCAGTGACTTCACCGTCAGGGGTCTGGAATACCAGAGATACACGGCCCCACTTCAGCATATCTACCTGACGCTCTTTACCGTCCAGGGAAATCACGTCGGAGTAGGCTTCGATGGTAGAACCGTAGGAATTTTCGATCTGGTAGGCCTGCAGAACCTGACTGAACTTCTCAGCGACAGTCACGTCAGCCCGGTCGAGGGTTTCTTTCAGAAACTCAATCCGGTCTTGACGCTCTTTCAGCAGGAAAGGAATGTCCAGTTCTACAAATTTCTCGAGGCCGTCAATCATGCGCTCAATGAGTGGTCCAATCTGACGTTCTACAACGGTCACATTGTCGATTGACTGATTCAACTCACCAATCTCTTTTTCCTGATTGCCGATCAGTCTTTCCTGTTGAAGGTTGTAGACTTTAAGACCATCGACAACCTTCATCACCTGCTTGTACTGGGTAAGAAGATCGGCGGTGTCATCTGCAATTTCGTTGACTTTGAGTTGAGACTTTCTGCCATCCTGTGTGGTTGCTGCCCGCACCCCGAGAACTTCATCGAGAGATTGCGCATTAACCGCACCGATAGAAATGACAGACATTACGCTCATCGCAAATGCGACGACGACCTGTCTGATCTGATGCTCTTTCATGCTGATACCTATTCGGAATTGTTGCTTTTATATGTCACAGTAACCGCGACCAATGCCCCCGGTATTCTTTCGAACACCTTCACCATCCGCCACTGCAGTTAACGCCGACAGAATGTAGAAGCCATGTTGTTTTGTCAAGGCACCGCCCTCCAGAAAACCGCTAAATCCCTATAAATTTATAACTTTTTCTTATTGACTCATGAACTGCAGTCTGTTTCCCGTGGTCAGGAAGCAGGCTGGTTTTCAGTCAATTCTCAGGTCTTATTAACGGTAATCAGATGGAAACGGGTTACTGAACTGACATCTGTTTACATAAATTTTTTCAGCAGCGGTGAGGCTGGCTCTGTGGTAGAAACAGAACCACACGCTCCGCTGCACGTCTTTGCACTACATGTGCCCGCCAAAATGTGCCAGCGTACGTTCCAGTGCCTTCTCAGCGGCCGCTGCGTTGTAACTGGCCCGGTGGTCACAGTTGAACCCATGATCTGCATCATAGACATACACAGTCACGTCACTGTGGGCCGCCCTGATCTGCTCAACATCGGTGAGCGGAATATGCGCATCATGCTCACCGAAATGAAGAATGGTCGGTACTTTCGGTTGCTGGTCATTCGCCTGGATGATGCCCCCGCCATAGTAGCCCGAGGCGCATGCAATCCCCTTTGCACCTGCTGCACACAGCCAGGTCAGCAGCCCGCCAAAACAGTATCCGACAACCCCGACCTTACCAGCGTCCTGCAGATAATCGATACCGGCCTGCAGATCCTGCAGAGTAGTGCTCATCTCAAGTTTACCCCTGGCGATTGTCGCACCGCGGGTAATATCCTCACCTTCATAGCCCAGCTCAATACCCTTTTCTACCCGGTCAAAGATAGCTGGCGCCAGTGCCCTGTACCCGGCTCTGGCATAGCCCTCACAAACTTCCCTGATATGCTGGTTAACACCAAATATCTCCTGTATGACCAGCACGCCACCTTTTGGTGCGCCTGCCG
>JAGRIO010000325.1 GCA_020443225.1 Pseudomonadales bacterium | reverse complement strand
GGGCACCTAACATGATGAGCTGGGTTCTGGGTATGTCGAGGCCAATCAGCATCTGCCCGGCACAGATCCCCAGCAGGGTGATGATGGTGTATACCGACAGCACTGAACCCCGGTACTCACCGGAGGTTTTCTCGTTCAGCCAGCTTTCAATGACCATATAAAGGCCCGCAAAGGCCCATCCAGTGACCAGCCGGCAACAGAGCCAGAAGGAGAAATTTTCAAGGACACCCAGCGCCAGTAACGCCGCTGTCGCCGAGGCAACCAGCACCGCGAAAACCCGGATATGCCCGACGCTGGCTACCAGGCGCGGCACTGACAGACAGCCCAGCACAAAACCCAGAAAGTAAGCCGAACCGAGATAACCGATCTTCTCCGGCGCCCAGCCCAGATTCGCAGCGAACAGAGGAACCAGCGTCAGCTGCAGGCCATGGCCGACCAGCAAAATGCCGACTGACAGCAACAGTGCTGTTACGGAAGCAATGACACCAGTCATAGGTTGTTCCCCATTGAACCTGCAGTGAATTCAGGAAATTCTGAAACCACTATTGTTCAGAAATTCTCCAAGACTGCGAATGAAATTAGCAGAAGATTGCCAGACTGCCAGACGGAAAGGAGCGCGATTATACGGAAATATCAGGCGTTGTCAGCAGGCAGAGTCGGTCAGGAAAGCTGGTAGAGACAGTTTGTAAGAACATCAGCCAAACAACAGTCGCCACAACCAGCCCCTGCGCAGGTTCTTTTCACAACCATTGAGCTGCTGCTGGTAGGTTGCTGCCCGGTTAGCGACTTTGGTGGACACATCCTTCAGCCACTGTTTCTTAGCCCAGGTCTTTTTGGCAAATCCACCGTGACCTTCATGGTAGGCCAGATACAGGCTATAGGCGTCAGTCTTGGCGATACCGTTCTTGCGATGGCTCTGGTCGTTGTACCAGCCAATAAAGTCGATAGCATCATCAAAGTCGTTACGGTCGGCACCCCAACTACCGGTGGCACGTTTGTAGGCATCCCAGGTTTCATCGGTGGCCTGCGAGTAGCCATAGGCACTTGCCGGTCTGGGGCCGGGAATAATCCACAGGATACGGGTTCGTGGTGGTTTAGCCCGGGCTTTGAAGGTCGATTCCTGATGGATGAACGCCATCATCACCGGAATGGATGAGCCCCAGCGTCTGGAAGCACTTCTGGCATCGTCATACCAGCCGTCTTTCTCGTAAAAAATCTCGCAAATGTTATCCGGTTTCTCCGGTGGCGAGGTGGTGCAACCCGCCAGCATCAGCAGGCTGATCAACCAGACCACAATTTTCACGCTACCTCTCCGTTCTTCACGAATTCCCCTGACCATGGGACTGCAGCATGACAAGCAACTCTTCTTCGCTGAGCACCTTAACGCCGAGTTCCTGCGCCTTTGTCAGTTTAGAGCCCGCCGCATCACCGGCCACGACACAGGTGGTATTTTTCGATACAGACCCGGCCACTTTTGCCCCCAGTGCCTGCAGTCTGGCCTTCGCTTCATTTCGCGTCAACTGAGTGAGAGTACCGGTCAGCACCCAGACCTCGCCTGCCAGGGTAGCGGACGCAACTGAAGTTTCAATCGAGGGCCAGGAAATACCGGTTGCCAGCAGAGATTCGATGACCTTGCGGTTGTCTTCCTGATGGAAGAAGGCGACGATTTTTCCTGCCACAATGGGTCCTATATCCGGAACCGCCTGTAATTCTTCGGGCCCGGCTTGCTCAAGCGCATGAATGTCAGCGAAATGCAGGGCCAGATTCCTGGCAGTGGATTCACCGACCTCCTGAATACCCAGCGCATAAATAAACCTGGGAAGCGTGGTTGTCTTACTCTTATCAAGTGCTGCCAGCAGATTGTTGGCAGACTTTGGTGCCATACGCTCGAGTCCCACCAGTTGGGCTTCTGTCAGCTGATACAGATCTGCCGGACTGGTGATCAGACCTTCATCGACCAGCTGCTCTACCAGTTTGTCTCCCAACCCTTCAATGTCCATTGCCAGCCGTGAAGCAAAATGCCTGATGCTTTCCTTGCGCTGTGCAGAACAGATCAGGCCACCGCTGCAGCGGGCAATTACCTCACCTTCCAGCAGCACAACTTCCGAACCACAGGCCGGACAAGTAGCGGGCAGGATAATGTCCCGGGCATCCTCTGGGCGGCTGGCATGATCAACGGAAACGACCTTGGGAATCACATCGCCGGCGCGCTGAACCAGCACGGTATCACCGATTTTCAAACCCAGCCGGGCAATCTCATCCATATTGTGAAGCGTGGCATTACTGATAGTGACACCACCGACCCGCACCGGCTCGAGCCGGGCAACCGGGGTCACCGCACCCGTGCGGCCGACCTGAAACTCCACATCCAGTAGTCTGGTCAGCGCCTGCTCTGCAGGGAACTTAAACGCGATGGCCCAGCGTGGCGTACGGGTTAGCATCCCTAGCGCCTGCTGCAGGTCGATACTGTTGACCTTGAACACCACACCATCAATCTCGTAATCCAGATCCTGACGCTGGCTCAGGATGTCTTCGTAGAAACTATAGCCGGCTTCAGCCCCTTCCACGGTTCTGACGAGCGGGTTAACCCTTAACCCCCATTGTCTGAGCTGGGCCAGAATTTCGTACTGGGTCGTCGCCATATTCCCGCCTTCAACCAGACCGACGCTGTAACAGAACATGGTCAGTTTGCGTTTGGCTGTCAGTCTGGGATCAAGCTGGCGGATACTGCCGGCAGCCGCGTTACGGGGATTGGCGAATATCTTCTCACCCGCTGCCTGTGCCTGCTGATTGATGCGCTCAAAGGTAGATCTGGCAATATAGATCTCACCCCGTACTTCCAGACGCCGGGGCAGATCATCCCCCTGCAGGCGCAAAGGCACCGATTCAATCGTGCGGACATTCTGGGTGATGTCCTCACCGGTGGTACCATCACCCCGGGTCGCAGCCCGCACCAGCTTACCGTCTTCGTACATCAGGCTGACAGCGACCCCATCGATTTTGGGTTCGCAGGTAAAGGTAATGGTTTGGGCGCTACCAAGCCGGCTGTTAATCCTGCGCTCGAAATCAATCAGGTCTTCTTTTGAGAAGGCGTTATCCAGCGACAACATGGGTAGTTCATGCTGAACCTGTGAAAAAGAGGCCAGCGGCGCCGCTCCCACCCGTTGTGTCGGTGAGTCATCAGTGACCAGTTCAGGATAGTCCGCCTCCAGCGACTTCAGCCGCTGGAACAACCGATCGAACTCTCCATCAGTGATTTCTGTCTCATCAAGGGCATGATAACGATAGTTGTGATAGCTGATCGTTTTGCGAAGTGAGGCTGCCTCTTCCGCAATCTCCCGGGGTATGGACATACTTCTCAGCCCGTAAAATGCCTGAAGACAAATTCCTTCAGTTCCTGACGTTCATGTTCCATGGTTTGCGGCGTGAGCACGCTCTTGGATTCATCACGCACTTCACCACCCAGTTCCAGCGCAATCGTCTGCGCAACCCCAACCATCTCTTCATAGACCGCCAGCGGGTCATTCACTTCGTGGGCACGCATAAAGATACTGATGGCAGGGGTTGTGAGATCGCTCATGGTAGCCGGGTCAAAGGTGCCCGGTTCCACCGCGTTGACCAGGCTGAACAGAGAGTAACCATCACTGCCCATACGGTGATATATCTCCATATCACCAAACTCCATCTGGTGCTGAGCAATCTGCGACAGCAAGTCCGGGCCGGTGAACACTTTATCGGCCACGACGTAGAGGACGATGTATTTTTCAGGGCAACCGGGTTTAGGGCGGGGACCGGCAGGGGCAGTTGATGCGGATGCCGGTTGCGCGGGCGGTGCAGGTTGCTGAGTAGCGGTCTCTTCTGACGCCGGCGCAGGTGGCTGCTGCGATTCCTGCCCACGCTTCTGCGCTGCAGTGTCTGCGGTTGCGGCCCTTGTGGAAACGACGTCGGCATCGTCATCAGTCACTCTGATCTCTGGCACCGCTTCCTGAACTTCGGCTGCTGAAAAGCCCTGACTGGCGGTATCCACTTCCACCGGCTCCATCAGTACCGGCACATTGCCATCGAGATCCAGCGAGCGCTGGGCAGGCTCACCCGCGGGGCGGCTGTTGCCGTTGATCACACGCGCGCCACCGTTAGGTAGTTCAGCGCGGTAGAGGTCAATATCGTCTGAGTCATCTTCGACAATGTCGCGCCGGGATGTCAGAAACTGTTTATCCAGCGCCATTTTGAGTGAGTTCCGGTTGGAACGCATGCGCCAGTAACCGTGAATAAGGACACCAACTATAAAGACCGGACCGAGGAAAAGTAGCCAATCTCGCAAGCCAAAATCCATGTAAAACCCCGTTTTGTTGTTTTTTGGTTATGGTACCGCTGAG
>JAGRIO010000324.1 GCA_020443225.1 Pseudomonadales bacterium | reverse complement strand
AGGGGCAGGCACTACGAACAATTTCATTCGCAAAGGGTGATGTCAGGGTCAGTAAGGTGTAACCGCTGGACACGTCGGTAATACCCATGGCTGATTCAGCACTTGCTTCGAGACTCGCCACTGCACTTGTCAGCGTTGCGTGCGGCAATAGACATAAAAACTCATCGGGACCCAGCCATAACAGACGACGGGTCTCAGTCCCCCGGCCAGCAGAACTGTAAGTGTTGGGTGCCGCTGGCACAGTCAAGCCAGAGATTTCTTCGAGCTTCTTCTGGCCTTGGGTATCAGTTGGACGCACCCGAATATTCAGATATCCAAAATCGCCAATTTCACACACAGCACTCATTTTTGCAGAGCGCCCCTGATTGATCAGCAAATGTGATAGCGCTGTTTCTCGTCGGGGATCAGACATTCTGGCGCTCTCCTGCCTCATCCAGAAACACGTTAGTGACAATCTTTGCAGGAATTATCCGGCTATCTGCGAACGGGCACTGCACAATATCACCCATCCGTTCACGACCGTTCCGCACATACCCCAATGCGAAGGTTCGCCCGAGCGCCACACTATAGTAGCTTGAAGTGACGTGACCCAGCATCGTGGCCGGCGCCTTCTGCAGCGGATCATCGACCAGCTGGCCTCCTTCCGGCAGCTTCTCATCTTTGTTGATGGGCAAAAGGCCCACCCAATGTTTGCGTGTATCGGAACTGGTGTCACTACGAGACAGCGATCGTTTTCCGATGAAACTAAATGGCTTCTTATTATTCACGATCCAGCTCATTCCAAGATCGTGCGGCGTGACTGAGCCGTCAGTATCCTGACCGACAATCACGAAACCCTTTTCTGCCCGCAGCACGTGCATGGTTTCTGTACCATAGGGCGTTATATCAAACTCCTCACCGGCAGCGATACAGGCTTCCCACACATAACGACCATAGTCCGCCGGCACGTTAATTTCATAGCTAAGCTCGCCTGTAAAGCTGACCCGCATGATGCGCGCTGGCACGCCAGCAACCACGCCCTCTCGCCAGTCCATAAACTTAAAGTCATCTGTGTCGAACGAAACATCGGCACAAACCTTTGTCATCACCTTGCGGCTGTCCGGACCTGCAATAGCAATGGTGGCCCAATGGTCTGTGACGGAGGTTAACCACACATCCAGTTCCGGCCATTCCGTCTGCAGCCAGAGCTCCATCCATTGCAGGACTGCTGCAGCTCCGCCGGTTGTTGTGGTTGCGAGGTATCGATTCTGCGCCAGCCTGGCAACCACGCCATCGTCAAACACCATGCCGTCTTCCTTCAGCATCAAACCATAGCGACACTTGCCCACGGCCAGATTTGAGAAGCGATTGGTATAGATCCGGTCCAGAAATTCGCCCGCGTCCGGGCCCTGAATATCAATCTTGCCCAGCGTTGAGGCATCAAGAATACCCACGCCGTTGCGTACCGCACGACATTCCCGGTTAACGGCCTGCTGCATGTTTTCGCCCGGCCGCGGATAGTACCAGGGTCTCTTCCACTGCCCGACATTCTCCCAGGCGGCCTGGTGTTCCTCGTGCCACTGATGAATGGCCGTCAGGCGCTCAGGGTCAAACAAGCTGGCTACATCCCGACCGGCGACGGCACCAAAGGTCACGGGTGTATAGGCCGGGCGAAACATTGTGGTACCCGTTTCAGCAATAGGTTTGCCCAGAGCATCCGCAAGAATAGCCACGCCATTGATGTTGCCGAGCTTGCCCTGATCGGTACCAAAACCCATCGCGGTATAACGCTTTACATGCTCGACGGACTCATAGCCTTCTATTGCGGCTATGTGTATGGCGCCTGCTGTAACATCATTCTGAAAGTCGACAAATTGCTTTGGTGCTCGCGTTGGCGAACTTTGGTGCGGAACCAGAAACAGATGACTTGACTGTGCACTATTCACTTGTTCAACGACGGGTAGCTGCGCATTCGAGGCTGAAAATCCAGCGGCTTTGAGCGCCTGATTTGCAACCTGATTTGCGTCCTGCAGACAGGCCGCCAGATCATGTTTGCCGTTCACACTACCAGCAGTAAAGCATCCCTTCCGGTTGCCAGGCAGAAAAGCAGCTTGTTCTTCGCTCCATACTGGCCTGGTGCCTGTGTGACATGAAAGATGTATTGCCGGACTCCAGCCTGAGGATACCGCCAGAAGATCACATGCGATGCGGCGTGCCTTCCCCGTCAGACTCCTTAAGTTGTCTGCAACAGGCGCCACGAACACCCCGGCAACCCGGCGTCGACCAGCCACATCCACCACGGCGTGGCCCTGCAATATTTCGGTACCCGCATTGCGTAGTGTCTGGAAGACTTCACTTCCTTCATCCATGCCAGTGCCAGCAGGTCTGGGGTCAATCACCGCAGCGACTCGCCGGCCTGCATGCAGGTGGTCAAGTGCGGTTTGCCATGCGCTGTCAGAGCAAGCAAACAACACCATTGTGTTACCGGGCACCACGGCATACCGGTTGATGTATGAAGACACCGCAGAGGCCAGCATGACGCCCGGGCGGTCATTGTTACTGAATACTGGCAGCCGTTCGATCGCACCCGTGGCCAGGATCACTTGCCCCGCGCGAATTCTGTGGAGTCGTTGCCTGCTTCCTGCATTTGCCACCAGGCTCAGGTGATCTGTCCGGCGCTCCAGCGCAGCGACAAAATTATGGTCGTAGTATCCAAACGCGGTTGTACGGGACAACAGTGTCACGTTGTCCATCTCAACAAGTCTGGCAACGGTTTTCTGCACCCAATCCATCGCCGGGGCAGCATCAATTTGTTGCCGGGTTGAAAGTAGTGATCCACCGTATTCTGACTGTTCATCCAGCAGAATCACCCGGGCACCACTGTCAGCAGCAACGCTGGCCGCGTGCAAACCCGCCGGGCCCGCACCGACAACCAGTACATCGCAATGGTGATTCAGTTTATCGTAGATGTCCGGGTCTGCCCCCGTGGGTGCCTTTCCGAATCCGGCCATGCGTCGGATGAACCATTCGTAAAACAGCCATGCCTTACCCGGCCACATAAACGTTTTGTTGTAGAACCCCGGTGGCAACAGTGGCGCAAACATCCCCGCCAGTGCCGTGACATCAAACTTTGCGGAAGGCCAGCCATTGGTCGGATTTGCTATCAGGCCATGGTAGATTTCCGCCTGAGTGGCCAGCACATTCGGCACGGTCTCAGTACCACTGCCAATCTGCATTAACGCGTTCGGTTCTTCCATACCAGCGGCCATGATGCCGCGGGGGCGGCTGAACTTGAAACTGCGCCCAACAATATCAATGCCATTCGCCAGCAGGGCGGAAGCCAGTGTGTCACCTGAGTAGCCCGTCAGAGTCTGGCCATCGAACTGGAACCTTACGGGCGCATTACGATCTATTCGCCCACCTTCTGCGAGCCTGTTAACCTGACTCATCATTGACCCGCCCCGGCCGGTTCGCGGAGCGCTGCCAATGGTTCATCAATTCTGCTGCTGGCATAGATGTCGTAAGTGACAGTATCCCGAAGTACATTGAAATAGCGCCGGCAGCCGCTGGCATGTAACCACATTTCCTGATGCGCACCACGTGGGTTTTTGCGGAAGAACAGATAGTCACCCCAGGCTTCATCACTCAGCTCTTCTGGGTTCAGTGGCCGCGCTATGCCGGCTTCGCCACTGTAGGCAAATTCTTCTTCTTCACGAAGTTCAGCGCAGTAAGGACAATAAATTTGTAACATGATGGTGACCTGAACCAGAAGTTGATATCAGTAAATCAGTGAGCGACGCCTGCTGCGCCATGTTCATCGATCAGCGCGCCTGTGTGGAATCGCTCGAGTGAAAAAGGTGCCGCCAGCGGATGCGGCTTATCATTGGCAACCGTGTCAGCAAACACATAGCCAGAACCCGGTGTCGCCTTAAAGCCGCCGGTACCCCAGCCACAGTTAAAATAGAGTCCCTTGACTTTGGTAGTGCCGATAATGGGGCAAGCGTCCGGACAGGTGTCGACAATGCCGCTCCAGCTTCGATTCATGCGCACGCGTGAAAATGCCGGAAACAGTTCCACAATGGCGCTCAGGCAATGCTCAACCACGGACAGCGAACCCCGTTGACCGTAGCCGTTATAGCTGTCGATACCCGCGCCAATTACCAGGTCACCCTTGTCGGACTGGCTGACATAGGCATGCACGGCGTTGGACATCACGACACAATCAAGAACGGGTTTAATGGGTTCTGACACCAGCGCCTGTAAGGGATGTGATTCAATTGGCAGCTTCAGGCCAGCCATGGCTGCCATCACACCCGAGTTCCCCGCAGTAACGCAGGCAACCTTACGCGCTGAAACAGGTCCGCGAGATGTGTCGACACCAGTTACCCGGTTGTTTTCTATGCGGA
>JAGRIO010000323.1 GCA_020443225.1 Pseudomonadales bacterium | reverse complement strand
TACCTCACTGCGTCATGGCTGCGAATCGCTGGTGAACTTCGAGCTGTTACCGAAGCCACCTGAAAGTCGTGCCCCGAACAATCCCTGGCCACTGTGGCCACGTATTTACCGGGTCGACTATGGTCATGCTGAAGCCGCGCATGTGCAGGGCGAAGACCCGCGGGTCTACCAGATCATGAGTAAAGAATTTGTCCGCGATGAGGCAGGCAATCTGAAGGGTATCATCACCGTCAACGTTGATGATCAGTTAAAGGAAATTCCCGGCACTGAGAAAACCTGGGAAGCAGACCTGATTTTCCTGTCTATGGGTTTCCTGCAGCCAGAGCACTACATCAATGAAGCCCTGGGTATGGAAACTGACCAGCGTGGAAATTTCGTTGCCAACAAGCAGGACTTCCGTACCTCCGTACCTAAGGTCTATGCCGCGGCCGACTGCCGTCGTGGTCAGGACCTTGTAGTACGCGCGATTAATGAAGGCCGCGAAGCTGCCCGGGAGATTGACAGGGATCTGATGGGCGAAACCCAACTGCCCTGATTACCTGGATTCACTGATTCAGAAAAAAACAAAGGCGCCTGTGGCGCCTTTGTTTTATCTGTCTTATCTGGTTTTTATCTTCTGTCCATCTGAAACCAGTTGGTGAGCGGGTTATCCATCCCGCTCAACTGATCCTGCCAACCGGCATGCCCGCCAACTCTCCGGCAGATCAGTAAGTACACTGGAAGGTCTTCACAGTAGAAGAGATGCCATTGGGCGTTTCTACGGTGACGGTAATCGGTGCGGAACTGCTCACGGGGTTGGTCGCAGCAGTCACAAACATCGACAGGGTCAGCGGATTAGTGTTGTTCGTATTCGGAATCGGAGATGCCGGTGCTGAATCAATCACACAACCCCGGTTACCTGAAGCTGCTGCTACCGTAGTACCCGCTGGCAGCTGCGCATTTTTCAGGTCGGAGAAGTCCAGCAACACCGCCCCACTGCCGGATGTCAGTAAAGCTGACTGACCAACACCTGGAGCAACCGCTGTATCACCAAAGCCAACGCTGAACGCTGTACCTGCGTTCACAGTCGTGCCGTTATTGGCCGTGACATTGGTTGTCGCGGTAAACTGACCAGAAGGCACATTCAGAATATCCACCGCATTGATGAATTCACCTGTGGTGAAATCACGCAGTGCGACAACAGGGGTCGAACCGCTGAAGATGATCTTGTGTTCCTTCCTGATGTTTACCAGCGTCCGGGTGCAATATTGCTCGGTTGCTTCATCACAGGGATCAGCCGCGTTATCGCAGGTATCCGTACGATCACTGATTGTCTTGGGGCACAAAGTACCGTTGTAAATTCCGTTTCCAATGTCCAGCTGACCATTAGAGTTGAAATCTATCGGCTCTTCCTCGTCACCACCATTCTGGAAACACTTATTAATGGTCTCGGTGAGAGGACTGAGCGGAGCACTCGGACCATAACAGTCAGGGCTGGCAGCGCTGCGGGACGCATTGGTGGCAGAAGGCGTACCGTTGCCATAAACACCATCCTCATTGTAATCAACGAACGCTTCCGGCAGATCAACAAAAGGTTCACCGAAGGAGTAGACACCATCGCCATTAGTATCGATAAAGCTCTCTTCACCCTGGGCAAAGGCCAGAATAGTACTGCGGCCACCATAGATCTGCCCTAATCCCCCGCGATACCCGGCCGCCAGAGTGGTCGGTGAACGGGAACTCGATTCACAGGGAACAATTCCCTGCAGCGAGCTCATGAAAGGTGCAGTAGGTTCACCAGGTGTTTCGATGACGTGATCGGAAGTACCGTCATTCTTCTCATCGAGCCAGGCGCGTGCATAGGTAATCTTCAGCGTTGCTCCATTGGTACAGGCACCACCTACACAGGTAATACCTGATCCGTCACTGTCAACGGTATAGTCTGTTGTCAGTGCCAGCGCAACGTCACCGGTAGTTTCCACCCGATATACCTGACTGACCAGATAATCAGTATCACCCGCACCGCTGGCAATGGTTATCTGCTCCTCACTGATCAGAGGGTTGGGACACTCACCACTGCTCAGCGTCTGAATGCTTACCAGAGGATCAAGTGGCTCACGGGGTTCACCACTGGTCAGCGTTACCGAACACACACCATCAACCGTCGTACAACTTGGCTGAATGAAACCGTATTCAGTACGGAACTGAACAGCAGTACCGCTCACCGGGTTATTGAATCTGTCAGCCATTCTTACGGTCAGAGTAGAGGTTTCACCATCGAAGTTCTCCCCTTCAATGTTGAAGTTGCTTGCTGACAACGAAAAGCTGTTCTGATCTGCAATACCAGTATTGATCGACAGCTGCCCTGACAGGGTGACCAGCGTCGCAGCGCCATTGGTTGAGAAGTCAGTATTATCGCCATCGCTGTCAGTGTCGATATCGATGCTGGCCCGAACCCGGATGGTGGTCGCAATAAAGCCCGCCTTAACGAAAGCCGTTGCCTTACCCTCGGCATTGGTCAGACCGGTTGAATTCTGCAGAGAGATACCACCGGTTGATGAGGTCAGCGTGAAGGAAACGTTCTGACCTTCAACCGGATTACCAAACACGTCCAGCAGTTTGAAGACCACCTTCGCGGTGTCGTTTCCGCCGCTTTCCTGAATAAAAATGTTCGCAGTCTGGACATCTGCCGGGTCGGTCACGGAATCAAAGATCAGCGCGCCAATTTCTGACGCCAGCACATTGATCGTTCCGGAAGCAGACTGACCAGTACTGGATTCAGTTGCGGTAATGTTGTCGTTACCGACGATACCATTAGCCTGATAAGTACTGGATACCACACCAGCAGCCGTTGAGGTCACTGTCTGGGTAATAGAGGCTTCGCCGGTTCCCACACCGTTAGAGGTAAAATCAATCTCGATATCCGGTACTACAGTACCGTTAGCATCAACGACGACCAGCCCGACTGAGGTAGTACCACCGGCAGACAAGGGACTGGTACCAATCGCCAGTCCACCTGCAGTAAACGTGGTGCCCGGCGTTGTACAGTCAAGCGCACTGGTACCGCCAGAACAGGTACCGATCTGCAGACCATCAACGCCGACATCAAACTGTACGCTGGCAGTTGTGTCGCCTGCGGTAACCACCACACTACCCGTGCCAAAAGTTGAACCTGCCGACAGCGTCGCGCTGATTCTGCCTTCCGAATCAGTCGTGGCCGTAATCGTCGAAGCTGCTGTAGCGGAACCCACCTGAACAGTACCCAGGCTGGTCACAATCGTCACCGTACGATTAGGCAGATTCGTGCCAGTGGCATCTTCAACAAGGATTCCCAGCGTTGCTGGGTCAGAGGCCGTAATAATGTTGGTGCTGTTGCCTGGTGTTGCATCAGTAAATGTCAGGGTAAGCGCAATGGTCGTGTCACCGGCGTTACCCAGGGTAGAGAAAGTTGCTCCCGCCGTATCAAAGGTCTGATTATTAATAACAATGGCAGCACTGACATTACCGGCTCCTGGTACGGAACCCGCTGTCAGCGCGGCGTTTGCAATGCCATTTGCATCAGTCAGGGCCAGACCATTGACCGGGAACAGGTCTCCCAGATCTGCCGCAAACTGAACGACGACATTAGGCACAGCAGTACCGTTAGCATCAGTAACACGGGCATAAAGGGTACCGGGGCTGGCAGCTGATACGTTGGTTTCGCTGGTCAGGAAAGCAGCGGTAGGGTCTCCGCCTGTATACACATTACCATCCGTGTCCAGCGCGAACTCAATATTAAGGTTGGATGTTCCCTCTCCTTCAAAAGGACCATCACCAGCAGAGGTAAATGAAATATCCCCGCTGGCATCATCGGTAGAGACCTTGCTGCCGTCAACTGTCGTAGTTGCCGATATGGCGCCAATACCCGCTTCCGTTCCTGGCAGCAGATTTACCGTGGCAATACCACTGGCATTGGTAATGTCCTGCGCTGCGCTTAACACGCCGAAAGCAGAAGAGTTGGTAAAATTAACAATCGCACCGGCAACGGCCGCACCGAACTGGTCTAGCACTGTGGCGCTCAGGGTTACGGGCGCCGCATTAGTCACATCGGTACTTCTGGTGCCACTGGGAATCGTCAGCTCTACCGTCGCAACGCCATCCCCTGCAGAAATGATATTCACCGGATCAGCCTCCAGCGGAGATTGTCCGGTGATCGATACCTGAGCGGACACAGCACCGGATCCGGCGGTGGTACCCGGCAGAACAGAAATTGTCGCTACCCCCGTGCTGGAAGTAAAACGCGCACCAGACGCTGGATCAAGCAAGCCAATTGAGGTTGAGAAATTAACCAGCGCACCTGATACCGCGGCACCACTGGAATCAGTCACCGTCAGCGTCGCTGTACCTGGGTTGCTGCGGGAAATGTTTGCCGTGCCATCACCAGAAGTAATCGCCAG
>JAGRIO010000322.1 GCA_020443225.1 Pseudomonadales bacterium | reverse complement strand
GATGATTATATCTGTAAACCATACAGCCCAAGGGAAGTGATTGCCCGTACCCGCTCGATTCTGCGAAGAGTAAGAGGTGAACTGGGCAGGCACAGAGACTGGCAGCTGGACGAAGGTCGGTTTGAGTTTATTCGCGGCGACCAGCGGGTCACCCTGACCGCCGTGGAGTTTCTGATGCTGAAAAAGCTCTGCTCTGACCCGGGTCGTATTTTTTCCCGGAACCAGTTGATGGAACAGATGTACGATGATCACCGGGTCGTCAGTGAGCGCACGGTGGACAGCCATGTTAAAAAATTGCGCAAGAAGATCGAGCCGCTATATAACGGTTTTATCGAGTCGGTATATGGGGTGGGGTACCGGGTCGCAGAGTAGCCAGGTCTGACGACCTTCCGGTACCGCGGGTACCGGAAGGTTTGTCTCAGATGTCAGGAAGGCATATCTGGCATGTCGATAGGCTCGTAGTAGGCTTTGTCGCCCATGGCATTGATTTTCTCCCAGTATTCCTGGCCGCCGGCAATACCGTTGTCCAGCTTCTCGGAAGTTTCCCGGAAGATATTCCAGGAATCAGGGTGCAACTCGCGACTGCGCTTAAAGGCATGGTCAGCACCCGCTCCATCACCCTGTTGTTTCAGTCGCTGACCCAGACTGAACCAGGCATGGGCCTCGGCGATGTCTGCTGTCATGGCCGGGGTTCTGGCCCGGGCGTCATCAGCGGTGTAAACAAACTGGCTGTCAGCGCCTTTCTCTGCCCAGTCTTTCACAGCTTTCTGATACAGCGATTTTGAGATCTGTGCCCGTGCTGCCGCTTCTGGTTTGAACGAGAAGGTCTCGAAGTCGAACTCCCGCAGAATGTCCAGCGAACCGCCGGTTTCAGTTGGCCGGACAATGATGCCGTCTTCATTGATCCAGACCGCCTGAGGTACATTAACCATATTGTAGAGTGATGACAGCAAGTGCTGCTGATCAATCAGCGTGACGAAGTCGGGGTTCGCTTCCTCCACCCAGGGTCTGGCGGCTTCGATATCTGCATCCATCGCCACGGAAATAATCATGAAATCGTCGCGAGCAATTTCTTTATAGACTGCCTGCCAACCTGACAGGTCATAGCGGCATCCTCACCATGACGCCCATGTGATCAGCAGAATCTTCTGGCGGCGATAGTCGGTGAGAGAATGTAGCTTGCCGCTGAAGTCCGGTAGCGTGAAATCGGGCGCTTCAAGGCTCAGCATGGCGTCATTGCGGGTTCCGGCACCTTCCCCCAGAAACCAGATTTGCTGATCTTCACTGCTCACGACGGGGTTACCCATGTGTTGCCAGAAAGCACTGGCATTAACCGTGCCGCCTTGTGAGTCAGCAGCGCCCGGCAGAGGCACGCAGATATCCGCTTTGCAGAAGCCTTCCGGCTTCAGAGTCCAGCCTGTGAGGGTGCTGAATGCCGCGGCATCCATCCATAACTCACCAGCTTTAACTGAATTGCCCGAGTCTGACTGCGCCAGTTCGGTATGTACGGTGACCATAGGGTCTCTCCTTTAGATGGGATCTGTTCGCCACGATGAGCGACTGATGCCATGGCTGAATCAGTCGTCGGTTTCAGGCAGTGTACTGAGAGATTACGTCAGATGCGAATGAACAGTTCAGTTCGGGTTGTGGGGTTAATTTGCTATTCTTGTCAGCCTGCCTCGCGTTGCCAGATTGCAATGCCAGTGGTTTCTTGTGCTGAGTCTGAACCAGAGTCGAAAGGAATGTCCAACCCCAAGCCTGATATCAAATTGCATCCTTCCTGGCTGCTGCATCTTGAAGCTGAATTCAGTCAGGATTATATGATCCGGCTGAAAGAGTTTCTGCTGGACCAACAGGCGCAGGGGAAAACCATTTTCCCGAAAGGTGCTGAGTATTTTAATGCGCTCAATACCACTCCGCTGGATCAGGTGCGTGTCGTCATTCTGGGACAGGATCCTTACCACGGACCGGGCCAGGCTCATGGTTTGTGCTTCTCAGTACGTGACGGGGTCCGCTATCCACCCTCGCTGATCAATATTTTTAAGGAAATTCAGGCCGACCTTTCGCTGCCAGCAGACCGTTTTCCCACTGGTAACCTGACCAGTTGGGCAAAGCAGGGGGTCTTGTTACTGAACAGCGTTCTGACAGTAGAACAGGGCCAGGCAGCCTCGCATCAGGGAAAGGGATGGGAGACATTTACTGACAGAGTCATCGAGGTTTTATCTGTCCAACGGGAGAAGTGCGTATTTATGCTGTGGGGCAGCTATGCTCAGAAAAAAGGTGCGGTGATTGACCGGAACAAACACCGGGTGCTGCTGGCACCGCATCCCTCGCCGCTGTCAGCTCACCGTGGTTTCTTTGGCTGCCGTCATTTCTCTCAGTGTAACCAGTATCTGCTCAGTCAGGGGTTTGCCCCTATTGACTGGTCGACAAGCCAGGTCTGAGTCTGGCTTGTCCGGTTGCAGTCCCGCCGGTCTGGGCACCAGCCGTTCCTGACGCAGGCTTCAGGTTTGTGCCTGCCATTGCTGGCGGGCTTCTTCAACCAGTAAAGGCACATCCCGTGGTAACAGAACACCCGCCTCAACTGCCTGCTGTGCTGCAGTTTCGAACTGATCGATGAAGTTCGCTTCCGAGCCATACAGTGCCAGCAGTTTTTCTGCGCTGAATGGTTCAGATGAACCATCGAGAAAGGCAATGACATCGGTGCCCCGAGGGATAGCACTGTTGGTCGCAGTGGGCACTTCAACCTGAGGCAGACGAATCCCGCCTGTGGCGATGCCATGGTCGTCGCGAACAATTTGCGCAGGTTCACCGCTAAAAGCCACTTTAGGCTGCGATGGCGGCGCAATACCCTCTGCAACCCAGCGCTGCATATGCCAGAAAACAGCATCATAAAGGGGATTCATCGGAATCCTGTTGGTGTTGGCTGCGGCTTCCCGACCCTTGATCTGATCCCTGTCACGTAACTGTTTGCGGATTGCGTGGGTTTGCTCAGAAACATGGCAGGTGCCTGCTGATTCCCAGTAGCGGAAAGTGTCTGAATCTTCCTGCCGGACACCATAGCAGGCCATTGATTCCAGCTCCGAATTGATCACGAAAACCGGTACCTTCAGATCATCCCGAATCAGGTTGTTCCCTTTCAGGCGGTCCTGAGGTGAACTGGTTTGCGGCTCGTTAATGTTGACTACGGTCTCACCGACTTCCAGCGGGGTACCACGACCGAAGTAGATCGCCAGAATATAACCATCCAGTGCGCTGGTCAGCGGGGCGATGGCATTGATATAGGTACACAGTCGTCCTGCTGACTGAGAAGCGCCCCAGGCGATAACCCGTTTTACGTCCAGGCCTCCCAGTGGATCGGTGTCGCCACGACGATCTGGCCCGGTAGCCAGTGCACCCTGGGTGAAGATATCAAAGGAGTAATCATCAGAAACGATGGAAAGGTCACCATAGCGTTCCGGGTCCCACTGAGCCAGACCCTGGCGCAGCGGCGTCAGTCCTTCAATACCAGCTTTCTGCGGAGTCAGGCAAACCAGCGCATAGCCACCCGCAAAAATTTCCATACTTTCCGCATTAAAGAGATCGTAGCCTGCCGTTACATTATTCCAGTTCAGTATCACCGTACCGTTGAATCGGGCAGGATCTGCAGGCCGGTAAACAATCATGCGGGTTTTGAAAGGTGCTTCCCCCGCTTCTTCCGCCTGCCAGTGGCCATCCCGCCGGGACAGCGAATCATTGATGTCGCGGTAGCGTTTTGCTGAACCCGCAAGAAAGTATTCCTCTTCGATATAGCCAAGTTGCGCTACATCCTGCAGTGAGGCAGCAAAGGGCCAGCCGAATTTACCCCCGGTGACGGGGCCGGTAACGGTTGCGGTCTGCGTTGGTTTGGTAGCCATAGTATCCCTCTTATGTTGTTTGTTGGTGCGATCTCTGGAGTCTGCCCGTTCTGGTTATCAGTCATCTTCAGTTGCTGCTGTTTTGCCAGTGGCGCATTTCCTCGTCAATGAAGTGGTTCACCAGGTCATGGAACAGCTTTTCGATAACATCCGGGTTCAGACCATTGTCACTGGCCCATGTCCGGCGTTGTGCGAGCATAGCGGCGAAACGTTCAGGCGCACGTACGGCGGTCGCGGAACTCTTGAACGGAGCAGCAGCCAGTACATACTGGTAACGCAGCGCGAACGTTTCGATGACCGATTTATCCAGCCGGTCGATTTCCCGGCGAATGTCTTCCATGCTGGCACAGTCATCTGGCATCAGGTCGGGTGTAGTCATGGTGATCCTGTTTCCTCATTGGCTGGCAGAATAATGTCTGCCAGCAGAGCCTTTCATTATGCAAGGACATCATCCGCAACGAAATACTGCGGGTCTTCAATCACATTGACTTCCACCAGATTACCCGCTTTTTTCAGCAGCCGCC
>JAGRIO010000321.1 GCA_020443225.1 Pseudomonadales bacterium | reverse complement strand
GTACGACTGCAGAATAAACTGGTCAGGAAGAAACTCCCGGCTTTTGAAGTCTGAAGTTTGCCGCAAGTGGCCGGGAATCATGCAGGAAGAGGGGTCGGTGCTTAATATTACGTTGATTAACGGGCTGTTGATCGCGTTATCTGTGGTTATTCATTATGAGGCGCTGCGCTGGTTGTCGCGCCTTATTCCAAGACTCAATATTGCGCACCGGATGCGCCTGGTGGTAGGCGTTTATGGTGCGCTCACGGCTCATGTCCTTGAAGTCTGGCTGTTCGGTCTCGGCTACTACATCATGCACCTGGAGCCTTCTCTGGGTGCTCTGCAGGGTAATTATTCCGGTAGTTTGCTGGACAGCGTTTACTTCTCGTTTACCAGCTATACTTCCCTCGGCTACGGTGATATTGAGCCGGTTGGTCCGCTTCGGTTCACTGCTGGTCTGGAATCGCTGACCGGTCTGGTGCTGATTGGCTGGACAGCATCATTTCTTTATGTAGAAATGACCCGCTTCTGGGATGAACCTTAACTGGCCTGACCAAAACGTCGGGCGCACCAGTAATCCAGACTGATGTATTTGCCCGCACCCATAAAGAACAGTGCGATCAGCATGATCAGGTAAGTAGCTCCGAATTCGATACCATTGTTCAGCACCACGAAACTACCGTTAGCAGTCAGCCAGTCGTAATTCCCGTATTCCTGCAGTATAGCTCGCGCCCGTTCGAGACGCTCTGCTGCACCGGCTGTTCTTTCTGTCGCGAAAATACCTGTGCCAGAGGCAATCGCGAGCCAGCCATTTTCGAGATGAACGGTAACGATCGCGACCGCCATAGTAATGATCAGGGGAATACAGATCCAGCGGGTCGCGAAACCAAATAACAGCAGGATGGCACCCACATATTCGGTGACCGCAGCCAATGCCGCCAGTAACCATGGAAATGGCAGACCCAGCCCCCACTGCTCATTGCCGAACCATTCCACTGTATTTTCAAAACCTGTCAGTTTTTGTTCGCCCGCCATATAAAACACAGGTGCCAGATATAACCGGAGCAAAAAAGGGGCAAGAAAATCGAGTTGGAAAACAGTTGATAGCAGCTGGTTAGCGCGATGAATCAAACGTACTGGTGTTGTTAACGGGTCTTGCAGATGAGTCATGTCGGGTACTTTCAGATTGTGTCAGTACACCAAGACCGTTCAATTGCTGAAGTAGTTGCATCCCCATAGCAATGAACCGGCCTTTATCCGGATAATTGTAGATGTCTGCCTGACTACTCAGCCATTGCTCAGGCACAAGCCCCGGTGTCTCCTGTATGGATAATAGCAATTGCAGGGCCATGGGTTGCAGCTCATAAAACCGGACTGACTCAGAGCGGTCGCGGAAAACCAGTAAGCTAGCCGGTTGTTCGTCTGGTTCAGTCGGACAGTACCCGACCCCGATTCTGTGTACAGCGAAACGATACTGCAGTGGCCAGGCTACCGGACTAAGGGTCAGCGACGTCGTTTGCAGATCATTGTCGGGAACTGGCTGTTGCGGCGGCGAGTCCTCGCTGATGTATAACGCTAGCTCTACCCACTCGTAGTGAGCCAGTTCTGTCAGAAAAGGGTAAGCGGGTTGTACAGCTTGCCGGGTTGCAAGGAAATCAACGAATTCGCCTGCCAGTTGAGTAAAGTAAGGCGTGTCAGCCTGATGTGTGACGAGAAAATCTCTGACCAGCTGGTCCCACTCTGCCTGGTCCAGCAGTGTCCTGATTACCGGGAAGAAATCGCTCAACAGCGACGATACGTTATTAAAAATCAGTTGCCGGTAAACATTGATCCGCCGCTCATCGAGACCGTCAGGGATGGGGTGCTGATCAGGATCACGGAGGTAGCTGGTGAAGGCCAGCTGGGTAGCCCGAAGATCAGGTCGTTGTTCTGGCATGCTCACGTTTCCCTGTTCGTTCTGGCAGCTGTGCCCTGGATTGTATTTCACGGATCATCTGTACTTCCGCGACAAGTTCTTCCAGTGCCGGTATATTGAAGTCCCGCTCGAGCAATGTGGGGCGCAAGCCAATAGTTTCATAGGTATAACCGAGTAACGACCAGACAGGGTCGATGACATCGGCCCCATGGGTATCAATAATCAACCCGTCTGCTTCAACGTAGTGCCCGGCCACATGATAGTAGCTGATCTTATCTGAAGAAATACGAGATGCTAACTGTGCGATATAGGCTCTGGGATCGTAATCGTGGTTGACGCTGTTTACATAGACATTGTTTACGTCGAGCAGCAGATCGCAACCGGCCTCTTCGATTACGGCTGAGACGAATTCCAGTTCGCTCAGCTGTTCGGCGGGCGTGAGATAGTAAGAGACATTCTCCAGCGCAATCTTTCTTTCCAGTCTGTCCTGGACTTCCCTTACTCTGCTGGCCGTGTAGTGAACGGCTTCCTCGGTAAATGGCATGGGCAGAAGGTCGTAGAGCTGGCCACCATCATTGGTGAAACTCAGGTGCTCGCTATAAACAGCGATTTGATGTTCGTCAAGAAATTGCCTGAGATCCTGAAGTAAACGAATATCGAGGGGGGCAGGACCACCAATGGACAAGGACAGGCCATGGGCGATGAGAGGAATTTCCGCACTGATTTCCCGCAACTGGCGTCCAGGCTTACCGCCTACGCCAATCCAGTTTTCCGGGGCGATTTCGAAGAAATCAAAGGCTTCGGGAATGCCATGTTGAAGTTCCGGCAGCATTGAGCGACGCAGGCCAGTGCCTGCGTCGCCTTGCTTTACTGGCTGCTTCATATCAGTGAATCAGGCAGCGCTGCCGCACTTACCTTCACCGCACTTGCCTTCGCCACACTTACCTTCACCCATGGCTTTCTTGCCATCGGCTTTGGCACCGCACTTACCTTCACCACACTTGCCTTCACCGCATTTGCCTTCAGCATCGGTCTTGGCACCACAGGATGCTTCAGCAACCTGCATGTAGCCGCTGGATAACTCGCTGGCGCCAAATGGATTACTGTCGGCAAATGCAGGGGCGCTGATGGCAAGCCCTGAACTCATAGCTGTACCAATGGCCATAGCCATCATTGTTTTTCGGGTAGAGATAGTCATTGAATGTCCTCGGGTTTTGTTTTTTTGGCCTTTTGCTATCGCAATCACCTGCAGTGATTGCCTGCATTATAGACCTGTACAAAAGACTGAATATTTCCTTTTTTACGGCTTTCGTGTGAAGCAGATCTCATTCCTGTGAGGAATCGGCAAAAATCCGGGCTTTTCTGAGATATTCGATCAGCTCTTCCACATGCAGAATCTGGTATTCCTGAAACACGCAGGATGAGTGAGGATGGAGCACGACTGCCGGGTGATCCCACAAGCCAGAGTCGGTACCGAGAGGCTCTTTCTCCGTGACATCGATACCGGCTGCAGCGACGGGCCCTTCATCAAGCGCCCAGAGCAGATCAGCCTCCAGCAGAGTGGTACCACGACCGAAGTTATAGATACAGGCACCTTGCTTCATTACCGCGAGTTTCTGCCTTGTCATGAAGCCGTAGTTTTCCTTGCTCCCCGGTAACAACATTACGACGTGATCAGCGAGCGGCAAAGCATCCATCAGCGCGTCGTCATGGATGAACTCTGCACCTGTTTCCGGGTCGGTGCCTTGCCGGTGAGCACGCTGATGTGCCAGCACGCGGCAACCCATAGTTCGCAGGTATCTGGCACAGGTTCTGCCAATGTTCCCATATCCCAGAATCAATACGGTTTGCCGACCCAGTAGCCGGGTGTTTTCCTGACGATTCCGGTCCCAGATATGTTGCCGCTGCAGTTCAAGCATGGCATTCATCTCGCGGGTGAAATGAAAGATCATTCCCAGCATGCTCTCGGCGATCATGGGGCCATGGAAGCGGCCATACCAGGTGCTGACTCTGCCAGTGGGATCCTGGTGTACCCAGTCGCGGCCAGCAGCCGGAGTAAACACGTGACGGAGTTTTGGCGCCTGCTCAAACCACTCCTGGTCGAAGAACCAGGTATCAATCAGTTCAGCTTCCGGCAATGCCTCCCGCAGGCTGTCTCTGCGCTGATGAAAAACGGGTGTAATCTCAGGAAATGCGCGTGTGAGTGGCTCAAAGTGATGGGGCAGAAAGTTATTGGCCGTGTCTTTATCGCGCAGAAAAATGTGTATATCCATAGCATCCACCGAAAAACCTGCATTATAAATGCTTTCGCGGCAGGTAAGAAAAAGGGGCGAAAAAAAAGCAGGCCGAAGCCTGCTTTCTTAATGATCAACTTCAGGAAGGGTTTACAGCAGCGGTGCAATCACCAGGCTGACAATTGCCATCACGTTGATCAGAATGTTCATGGCCGGACCAGAAGTATCCTTGAAGGGATCACCTACGGTATCACCAACCACAACAGAGGCGTGCACATCAGAGCCCTTGCCTCCGAGGT
>JAGRIO010000320.1 GCA_020443225.1 Pseudomonadales bacterium | reverse complement strand
AGTCACCAACAGTGGGCAGATCGGCACGGCTGGATGCATCCAGGCGGGTTTTGCCCGGAAGAATACCCGTCAGTTCTCCGCGTTCACTTAACAGATGATAGCGACCGGCATCCGGTCTGATGACGCGCGCTGGCAGCAGGTCAGGAAAAGCGGCGGCCTGTTCGGCAAAAAATTCCCGCCAACCGAGTCGCGCTGGCGACAATTCAGTCTGCCGGGAGGAGGTGTTGTCTGGCAAAAGGATGTCCGTCACAAACAGTGTTGCCAAGATAACTGACTCACTGCAGCTGAACAAGTCAGTGACGTGATAACCACCGACGCAGCAGCGGTGACACCAGCGCAACCAGCGTCAGAACCAGCAGTGTGAGAGATATGGGTCGTTCCCACAGAAAGGCCAGGCTGCCATCACTGAGGGTGACCGCCCGGCGCAGGTTATCTTCCAGCATGCCCCCCAGAATGAAACCAAGCAGTAGTGGCGCCATGGGAAAAGCGAGTAACCTTAAACCGACTGCCACAAGGGCGATGAAGACCATCATCTGGATATCGAAGTCATTGAATGACACCAGATAAACTCCCATCAGAGAGAAGAACATGATCAGGGGTACGAGATAGGGGCGCGGTACCATCAGCAACCGGGCGATGTAGGGTATCAGCGGCAGGTTCAGTACCAGCAAAATGATGTTACCAAAATACATGGATACGATGACCGACCAGAAGATCTCCGGTTCATCAACAAACAGTCTTGGACCAGGCTGCACGCCATAGGCGATCAGGGCGCCCAGCAACACCGCGGTCGTGCCTGAACCCGGAATACCCAGGGTTAACAGGGGCACAAATGAGCCGGTGCAGGCTGCGTTATTGGCGGATTCCGGCGCCGCCAGTCCACGCAGAGATCCTTTGCCAAATAACGGCTTGACGGTTGGATGGGCCAGCATCCGTTCCAGTCCATAGGCCAGAAAGGAGGCGATAGTCGCTCCGGCACCGGGCAGGACGCCGACAAAGAAACCCAGCACCGAGCCTCTGGAGATGGTGGGGGCAATTTCACGGATTTCTGCGCCTGTCATTTTCAGAGAGGCGTGGCTGAGGTCCGGTTGACGCTGCTGTACCTGATCGGGTTTCAGTACCATCATCAGAGCTTCTGTCAGGGCGAAGGTAGCCATCGCCAGCATCAGAAAAGAGATCCCGTCGATCAGGTCCATTCGCCCGAAGGTGAATCTTTGTACGCCAGCTGACAGGTCCGTGCCAACGGTCGATAACATCAGACCAAAACAGGTCATCATCAGTGCCTTCAGGTGTTCGCCTTCTGCTGCGAAAGCAGAAACCAGAGACAGTCCCAGTACCATCAGCATGAAGTAGTCAGCCGACTGAAAGCTCAGGGACACATCCGCCAGCAAGGGCGCTGTGACCACCAGTAGCACTGCGGCAAGGGTTCCCCCCGCAAATGACGCATAAGCTGCGGTTGCCAGTGCTTTGCCGGCCTGACCGGACCGGGCCAGCGGATAGCCATCGAAAGCGGTGGCGACAGTGCCGGCAACACCCGGAGCGTTGATCAGAATACTGGATGTACTGCCCCCGAAGATGGCACCGTAGTAGACGCCGGCGAGTAGAATCATGCCGCTGGCGGGTTCAAATCCGTAGGTGACCGGAATCATCAGAGCGATAGCGGAAATCGGTCCTAAGCCCGGTAACATCCCAATAAGTGTGCCGGCCAGACATCCCAGCAGTACAAACATCAGGTTCTGCAGAGTCAGTACGGTCTCCAGGCCGATAAGAATACCGTCAAGCATGGGCATGGTTCCCCAGCGCAGACCAGAGCTCACCCGGTTCCAGATAGATTCCGAGGCCCTTCATCAGGAAGTAGAAACCGACGGCGACACTGATAGCGATACAGCCGATTTGCCAGTAGCGGCGTTCTCCCAGTATCAGAATACCCACGACCAGAAAAAGTGCAGTAGCCCCGATGAAACCCAGATACTCGAGTGTCAGCCCGTAACCACTCATCGCGAGCACCAGTAACAATGCCGGTTTCCAGTTCAGGGCTTTCCAGGGAATCCCTGCTTCCTGTTTTGCAGGGAAAACGATTAGTAACAGGGCTACCACAACGGTGGCTGCAGCGATCCCCCAGGGCATAGACCTGGCATTAAAGGGTTCCTGCTCAGAGAAAAAGTCCAGTGGGATATCGGCTATGAACCAACCATAGGTCAGCCCGAGCACAAGAAACATCATCCCCCCGATTCGTGAACTCATGCGCAGCCTCAGGGTCGCAGAAAACCAAGATTACGCATGAGCTGACCGACTTCCTGTTCCTGCTGTTCGAGGAACTGGTAGAAATCAGTACCTTCCCGGTGCAGTAGTGTCCAGCCGTTGCGCTTTCTGACAGCTTCAAACTCCGGCGTTGCCAGCAGTCTGGCAATAGTTTCCTGCATATCGGCATAACGCTGGGCGGGAAGTCCTTTGGCGGCAAAGAAACCGCGCCAGTTAGCAAACTCCAGCGCATATCCCTGTTCCGTCAGCGTCGGCAGTTCCGGTGCATCAGGCAACCGGGCGGGCGCGGTTATGGCAATCACCCTGGCTTCACCAGCCCGGGCCATATCGATAGCCTCACTCAGTCCTGTGGATAGCAGCTGAGTCTCACCACTCAGAATGCCTGCCATTGCCTTGCCGCCGCCATCATAAGGGATGTATACGACTTTGCGGGGATCGCCGCCCGCCATTTCGATGGCTTTGGCGAAAATAAAGTGATCCGTACTGCCTTTTACAGAGCCGCCTGCAACCTTGACCGAGCGTGGATCGCTGGCAAATTGCGCAACGACATCAGCAAAGTTCTGCAGTGGTGAATCCGACGGCACCACAAAGGCGCTATAGTCAGCGATAACCGTGGCGACAGGCACCAGATCCCTGAATGACTGTGGAAACACTTTCTGCAGGGATCTGACCACCATCGGTGTCGAGCTGATTAGCAAGGTGTATTGCTGACGGTCTGCGGTCTCAATCAGTTTGGCAATCGCACGGCCACCGCCGCCGCCGGAGAGATTTTCAAAGCTGACATCATCGACCAGATGTGACTTGACCATTGCCTCTCCGACCCCCCGGGCGGTGCCGTCCCAACCTCCGCCAGGACCAGCCGGGATCAGAAAATGAACTTCCGGAAGTACCTCTGCCTTTAGTGGCAGCGCCGAGGACAGAAGCAATAGCAGGGTGCAGCACAATCGGGTCATAGTCATATCACTTGTTCAGAAAATTGAGTGGCAGGCCCGGGCAATGCCATGGCACAGAGACCAGCCTGCCGGTTGAAGACAGGGTAATGTATGCCGTTCTGAGGTCCTCGCCGCCAAAACAGATATTGGTGGTGAGAATATCGGGCATGGGTATCAGCTGCGCCCGTTCACCATCCGCGGAGTGTACCGTGATACCGCCAGTCAGCAGCGTCGCGACGCAGACGTTGCCTTCTGCGTCGATGGCCAGGGAATCAAACATATGATGATCAGGAATCTGTGCAAGCATGCGCCGCTCACCGGTCAGGGTGCCGGGAGCAGAGATACGGTAAGCCCAGGTTCGGCCGGTAGGGGTTTCCGCGACATACAGCTCGTCCTCGGCTGGCGACAGCCCGATGCCGTTAGGGCCTTCCAGAGGAAAGATGGCCTCTTCAATGTGCGAACCATCTGCCTTGGCATAGAACACCCCCGTGCGGTCCTTGTCTCTGGGACGCAGCTTGCCATGATCGGTAAACCAGAAACCGCCATCCTGGTCGAAAACTATGTCATTGGGTCCACGCAGGCCGACACCGTCGCAGCTGGTATAGAGTACAGTCACTTCACCGGTTTTGAGGTCAACCCGTTCGATTCTGCCACCTGAATAGTCCGCTGGCTGTTCTCCCGGATACAAAAGACCACTGCGCTCGATCCACTTAAACCCACCGTTATTGCAAATGTAGCAGGCACCGTCCGGACCAATCGCTGCACCATTGGGACCACCACCGACTTCCGCTACCACTTCCATGGTACCGTCAGGTTGTACCCTGGTCAGGGTACCACGTTTGATTTCAACGACCAGAATGCTGCCATCTGGCATTGCAATCGGCCCTTCGGGAAACTGCAGGCCACTGCAGATTTCAGTAATTTCAGTCATGCGCTGAGGCTCCGGAGAATCAAAGTCACCAACTATAAAGACCTGAAGCACTGATGGAAAGGCATCAGCCGGGAGGCGGGAAGAATCGCCGGATCGAGGGTCAGCTATCCATCTGAAATTGCCGGATCCTCTGCTGTAACCAGTCTATCCAGGACGGCTCATGGGGATAATTCAGGCTATCTGCCCGGGCGCCTGAACGCAGCACCAGCGTGCCGGAAATCAATTCAGGCAGTGACCGCCGGCGGTCATCAAGACACAGGAACAGCATCTCGCTCCAGATCCATAAATCCCAGATATCATCCAGCTGATCCCAGACCGGCAGACTGTG
>JAGRIO010000319.1 GCA_020443225.1 Pseudomonadales bacterium | reverse complement strand
CACCTTCATTAATCAACGGATAAAGACAACGCTTCAGCACTTCCTCATCGGCAATTTCACGGCGCTCAATGCCCAGTTCCGCAGAAGTTTCTTCCACCATCTTCACCACTTCGGGATCTGCCTGGCCAGCACGACTGCCTTCGGGATAGATGTAATATCCACGGTTGGTCTTCTGGCCAAAGCGCTCCAGCGCACAGAGTTTATCTGCGACACGAGCGGTAATCGGTACATCCTCTGGCTTCACACCTGCCAGCTGGCGGGCTCGCCAACCCAGGTCCAGACCCACCAGATCGTTCATCTGGAACGGCCCCATCGGCATGCCGAAGTTCAGGATGACATTGTCCACCTGATAAGGCGTGGCTCCCTGCAGAATGATTTCACCAGCCTGACGGGTGTAGCCACCCAGCATACGGTTGCCAATGAAGCCCGGTGCATTACCAGACAGCACAGCCACCTTGTTCAGGCGCTTACCCAGTTTCATCGATGTGGCAATAACATCTTTGCCAGTCTGCTCGCCGCGAACGACTTCCAGCAGTTTCATCACATTCGCCGGACTGAAGAAATGCAGACCAATCACGTCCTGCGGACGTGAAGTGGCATTGGCCATCTTGTCGATATCAAGCCCACTGGTATTACTGGCCAGAATGGCGCCCTGCTTCGCAACCTTGTCGATTTTCTGGAAGGTTTCAACCTTCACATCAATATTCTCGTAGATCGCTTCAATGATCACATCAGCGTCTTTCAGGTCAGCAAACTCTGTAGAACCTGTCAGCAATGCCATGCGTGTATCTACTTCTTCAGCCGTCATACGACCGCGCTGAACCTGAATATCATAGTTGCGCTTGATAACGCCCATGCCGCGATCCAGGGCCTCCTGGTTCATTTCAATGACCTTGACCGGAATGCCCACATTCAGGAAAGACATAGAAATACCGCCACCCATGGTGCCACAACCGATCACGCCTGCCTGCTGAATGTCACGTGCTGGTGTATCACGGGGTACATCCGGAATTTTGGCAACTTCGCGCTCAGCAAAGAACAAATGAATCAAGGCTTCTCGTTGCGGATGCCTCAGACACTTGGCGAAACACTCGGCTTCAACCTTCATTCCCGTGTCAAAGTCACCGACATTGACGGCAGCTTCAACACACTGAATGATCATTTCCGGTGCAAAACGGCCGCGCATCTTACGGGCGGAAGCCTTGCGGGCATCAGCGAATATTTCGGGATTATCACGATCTTGTGCAACCACCGCTGATTCATCACGAATACGCCGGGTCGGACTACCTTTAGCAATCAGATTATCCGCAAAGCGAATTGCTGCCTCAACCACGTCACCGTCAGCCACGGCATCGACGATGCCCATTGCCGCAGCCTCCGGTCCCGGAATCGGATCACCGCTCAGAATGAAATCCAGGGCCTTCTGTGCACCTATCAGGCGCGGCAGTCTTTGCGTACCACCAGCACCCGGTAACAGACCAAGCTTAACTTCCGGCAAGCCCACCTGAGCCGCAGGTGCAATGACGCGGTAGTGACAGCACAGTGCGACTTCAAGTCCGCCACCAAAGGCTGTGCCATTTATCGCAGCAATCACCGGCTTGGAGCTGTCTTCCATCAGTGTCAGACATTCATGCAAGCCTGGTCCATTACTCTCACCGCCAAATTCGGAAATATCCGCACCGGCGATAAAGGCCCGGCCAGCACCGGTCATCACAATAGCCTTGACGTCATCGTCTGCCAGAGCAGCATTAATGCCATCAAACATGCCAGCACGGACACCGGAAGACAGTGGGTTTACGGGAGGATTGTCAATTGTAAGCAGGGCAATATGGCCCTTTTTTTCGTAGTGGACGGTACCTTTCAACGTTTTTCTCTGTCGGTAGTGAAATGAGACCCGCAGATTGCCAGAAAATGGCGCAGACCGAAAGGCAACCGCCGCCCTATTGACGGCGCTAATCGTTATTCATGCCCGAAGACAGATCCGGCCAGGCGATGCGCAGGTAAATGTACATCGACCAGATCGTCAGTGCCGCTGCAAGGTATAGCAGGATATAGCCCAGAATCACGAGATAGCTGTCGAGATCGGAACCATTGATAAGTAGAACAATAATGGCAGTCATCTGAAATCCCGTCTTGATCTTGCCAACCATGGAAACAGCGACGGACTTACGCGAACTGTACTGAGCCATCCATTCACGCAGCGCCGACACCACGATTTCGCGACAGACAATCACCAGCGCCGGTACCGCGAGTACCGGTGTCGCGTGCAGTTCCACCAGCAATACCAGGGCAACCGCGACAATGAGTTTGTCTGCAACCGGATCCAGAAAGGCGCCGAAGGGTGTCATAGCATTGAGTTTGCGGGCCAGATAACCATCCAGCCAATCGGTGATACTCGCCAGAGCAAACACTAAGGCGGCCGCCAGGTATCCCCATTTCACAGGCAGGTAAAACACCAGCACCAGCACTGGCACCAGTAAAATGCGTAAGCTGGTCAGTATATTGGGAAGGCTGATGGGGAGCTTCATGAGTATCGCCGCTGCGGAAAGCGCACTATTCTAACTGTTATGAAGCGCAGCATAAATGTGTTCTGCCATATGCAGGTTAATCCCTTCAACTTTGGCAAGTTCTTCTATAGCCGCACTCTGCACACCCTTCACGCCACCAAAATGCCGTAACAGCGCTCGACGGCGTTTTGGACCGACCCCGGAAATCTGTTCCAGTACCGATTCATTGCGCTTTTTACCCCGTCGCTGTCGATGGGCGGTGATGGCAAATCTGTGGCTTTCATCGCGGATATGCTGAATCAGATGCAACCCGGGGTTATCCGGGGCCAGTTCAATCTCTTCCCCTTCCGGGGTAATCAGCGCTTCGAGACCGGCCTTACGACTGGGCCCCTTGGCCACACCAATCATCAGTACTCCTTCGATCTCCAGCGTGCGCAGTACATCAATCGCCTGACTCAGTTGCCCTTTGCCACCATCGATAAAGAGAATGTCTGGTAACGCAGCTTCGCCTTTCTTCAGTCGTTTGTAGCGTCGGGTAAGCGCCTGCTTCATGGCAGCGTAATCATCGCCAGGCGTAATGCCGTCAATATTGAAACGCCGGTAGTCTGATTTCAGTGGCCCGTTGGCATCGAAAACCACGCAACTGGCCACAGTAGCCTCACCACTGCTGTGGCTGATATCGAAACATTCCAGGCGTGCTGGTGGTTTTTCCAGCCCCAGCGCTTCCTGTAAACAACGAAAACGCTCTGCCAGATTGTTCCGGCTGGACAAGTGGGACCCCAGGCTTTGTTCCGCATTAGTTTCTGCCAGCCTCACCCAGCGATTCCGGTGCCCGCGAACATTGTCAGCTATATGGACCTTACGTCCGGCTTTTTCCGCCAGCACATCCAGCAAGGCGGTTTTGTCATCCAGGCGGGCGTTGAGCACGATTTCCCGGGGAATCTCCCGGCCGCTGGCACCACTGAGATAAAATCTGGGCAAAAATGCTTCCAGCACTTCCGTCGGGGATTCTGCGAGCCGGGTGCGGGGATAATAAGTCCGGTTACCCAGCATCCGTCCGCCCCGAACCATCATTACCAGCACACAGGTGCCACCAGGGTTCACCACCGCGGCGACGATATCAATATCACCTTCATCGGCACCGGTCACATACTGGGATTCCTGAATCCGCTGCAGATGGGTGATCTGATCCCGGTAACGGGCTGCCTTCTCAAATGCCAGTTCCTTTGAAGCAGCTTCCATCTTGTCTGCATAGTCATTCACGACCTTGCGGCTTTTCCCTTCCAGAAACATCACTGCGTGGTTCACGTCGTCTGCATAGTCTGCCGGGGAAACCATGCCGCAACAGGGCCCGGAGCAGCGCTTGATCTGGTACTGCAGGCAGGGTCTGGAGCGATTCCGGAAATAGGCATCTTCGCATTGTCGGACGCCAAACACTTTCTGCAGGATATTGAGGCTGTCCCGAACCGAATAGGCACTGGGAAACGGACCAAAATAACGGCCTTTCTTTTTCTTTGCACCGCGGTGAAAGGCGAGCCGCGGATACTCGTCTTCACTGCTGAGGTAGATATAGGGATAGGATTTGTCGTCCTTGAAATCAATGTTATAGGGCGGCTTAAGCTCCTTGATCAGGCTCTGTTCCAACAACAGCGCTTCGGTTTCACTGTTGGTGATCGTGGTCTCGATATGATGAATATGAGATACCAGCGCCATGGTTTTGGCATCCAGAGCCGTCGAGCGAAAGTAGCTGGAAACACGGCTTTTCAGGCTTTTGGCCTTGCCGACGTAGAGAATCTGATCCTGAGCATCGAACATACGATAAACCCCAGGACGGGTTGTCAGGTTCTTGAGAAACGGTTTAGGGTCAAACTTACCGTCAGTGAGAGTCATCAGGAAAACTATCCGCCGCAGGGAGCGGTTATTCTAAATCTGATCGATGCCGACTAC
>JAGRIO010000318.1 GCA_020443225.1 Pseudomonadales bacterium | reverse complement strand
CTACATCAACAGCTGACCAACAAGACGATTTCCACAGGTGCAATCTGCGCCTGGAATTGTTCGTTCGCGCCTGTCATGTCGACCGCCCGTGATCCGGAGGCTTATCGCTAGGTACTTGTAAAAAGCATTTTTTATAAAGCCCCTGGTGTTCACCGAATCCCAGGGGCTTTTTTTTGCACTGATTTTTATTGATTAACTGAGTTGAGAACTCTCATGAATACCCGGTTACAGAGAAACATCTGGCTGTTGTACCTGTACTGCTTTTTGTTTACCTCGCTGATACTGATTCCCGTTATCGTGCCGTTCTTTGAATCACGGGGACTGAGTCTGGCAGAAGTATTTTATCTGCAGGCATCATTCGCCCTGTTCGTGGTGCTGTTTGAAGTGCCGTCGGGTTATATAGCGGATTTGCTGGGCAGGAAGAATGCACTGGTAGCTGGCGCACTGTTTCATGGTGCTGGTTTTACCTGGGTGTATTTTGCCGATGGTTTTGCGGATCTGCTGATCTTTGAATTCCTGATGGGTATTGCCATCAGCCTGATGTCCGGGGCAGACCTGTCTTTGCTCTATGACACTCAGGAAGCCCTGGAGCAAAGCACTGAAGACAAGACCCGTGGTATTGCCAATATGCGCTTTGCCAAATCAGTGGCGGAAGGTGTTTCAGCTTTGCTGAGTGGCTGGATGATTATGTATTCCATGGATGCGGTGGTGATTGCCAACGCAGTCGTAGGCTGGTTGCCGCTGGTGGTCTCGGTATTTCTGACTGAGGCTCCTTTCGTGAAGATGGAGAAGGGTCAGACCTGGCAGAACCTGAGCGGTATTGTTGGGCACCTGTTATTTGGTGAGCGACTGCTTCGCTATGTGGTACTGGCCATCATGTTCTGGGGCTTATCGACCTTTTACGTGGTGTGGATGCTGCAACCCTATTGGGCAGATCAGGGCGTACCCCTGACACTGTTCGGTATTCTGTGGGCCGCGCAGAGTTTTCTGTTCGCATTCGCGACCAGGATCACACTGCCGCTGGAGAAGAAGTTTGGTGCCGCACCGTTGTTAATCGCTATGGCGTTACTGCCGGTGGCTGGTTATCTGGGTATGGCAACCCTTGGCGGCGTGATTGGTATTCTGGCGAGCTTTCTGTTCTTTGCCAGTCGCGGCATTAATCAGGTGCTGCTGACGGATGCACTGAACCGGCGGGTACCTTCAAGTTTCCGGTCGACAGCGAATTCAATGAGTTCGCTGGGGTTCCGGCTGGTGTATATCATTACCGGGCCGCTGGTGGGGTTGTCACTGGACGGTTTTGGTCTGTATGCGACGCTGGCATTGCTGGGGATCGCCTCGCTGGTGCTGATGGTGGTGTTGTTACCGCCATTGCTGCGTGAAGTCCGGATGGTCGAACGTAAGGTCCCGGTGGCAGCTGCGCCCTGATCAGTGGTAGTGACCCTGCCGCGGATTCAGAGTGCGGTCATGATCATCGGCTTGCCTTTGGTAATGACCATGGTGAACTCGTACTGGGCCGAGAAATTCTCCGGCCCGGTTACGAGGGTCCAGCCGTCGTCAAGCGTTTGTGTTTGCTCAATTCCAGTAGAGAGAAACGGCTCGATGGTAATCACCTGTCCTTCTGCCAGACGCCTGGTGTCACGTTTGTCGTAAAAATTGGGAATGAAGTGTGGCTCGTCATGTAACTGATGACCAATGCCATGGCTGCCAAGATCCTTGATGGTAACGAATCCGGATTTTCTGGCCACCTTGTCGATAGCGAGACCGATCTGGTTAATCTTCGCGCCGGCCCGGGCGGCATTCATGGCCTGGTTAAGGGCCTTGCGAGTCGACTGACACAGGTACTCGATTCGCGGGGCAACCGGTGGTACCGGAAAAGTACCGCCGGTATCGCCGAAGTAACCATCAAGCTCTGCAGATACGTCAATGTTCACCACATCCCCGGCCTGAATGACACGCTTGCCTGGGATGCCATGAGCAGCTTCTTCATTGATGCTGATACAGGTATAACCGGGGAAGTCATAGGTCACTTTCGGGGCCGAGCGGGCACCGTATTTGTCGAGATTCTGCCGACCCACTTCATCAAGTTCCAGCGTGGTCATGCCTGGTTCCATGGATTTCTTCATCAACATCAGCGTTTCAAAGACGATTCTGCCGATGGTGCGGAGTTTCTTCAGGTCTTCTTCATTCTCAATCGTCATGATGCATCATCGCCCTGTGAATGGCTGCGGTGGAAGGCTCTGGATTATGCCACAGGCCGGCCGGCAAGCGGGTAGTCGAATCCTGCAAATTTCTGGGTTATGCTCAGCGGGTACTGAGACTGACGGTCGTGGATAACATCATGGAACTTCGAAGTGTTCAACAACGCAGTGCTGCATGGCGGTACCTGCTGGTGACAGGCTTATTGTTGTGGTTTTCTGGCTGTGCCGTGCTGAAACCCGATCCTGCTGCTCAACTGCCGGGTGACTGGCAGGGTTCGCTCGCTGGCTTCCCCGTGGTGCTGCACTACACCGCGACAGGTGTGGTCGTAGGTGATAATCCCGAAGTCCCCTACAAACTCGACGGCGACCGGCTGACCTTCCAGGATGGAGGTACCCAGCTCCGGTTACTCAGCTTTCCATCCCGCGATGAGATGATTCAGACAGATCCGCTCACCGGTTCAGAACATCACTTCAAACGCCTGAACAGCAACTGACTACTGGTTGAATATACAGTGCGGTAACCTTACACTGGCGCACTATGAGCGCGCCGTTACGTGAGTTGCCTGCCGGCTATTATCTGCAGAATTTTGAGACACTGCTGGCATTTGTCGGGCAGCAGTATCCTGACCTGCTGACCCCTGATGAGCGGCAGTTTCTCAGCACCTTCAGGTCGCTGTCTGAGGATGCCCGCAAACTTTATGTGCGGCTGGTTTTGCGTAAGGGCCCACTGTTCCGTGCGGACAAACTGAACTATCCGGAGATAGCAGATCTGCCTGCGGCCGCCCGCGAACTACAGACCAACGGCTTGTTGGGTGACGGTCAGGGTGCATCGGTGGAGATGCTGGCAGAGCTGCTGATTAAAGGCGAACTGGCCAGGTTGTGTGCTGCCTCTGCCAGTCAGCGTCGTGAGGTGCTGGTTGGTATTCTCGCCGACAGGTTCACGGCTCAGACGTTGCGTCATCAGTTGCCCTTTGAAATTTATGAGCCACTCTGTACTGACTGTGTGCTGATATTCAGGCTGCTCTTTTTCGGTAATTTGCGGCAGGATTTCAGCGACTTTGTACTGAATGACCTTGGCATTATGCAGTACGAATCCTATGTCATTGATGCTGAAACCCGATTCTTTGATGCCCGCGAGACTGTTGAACAACTGATATTGCTGCAACAGTTGAATGATCAACTGCAATCCGAAGACATACGTGCCGACCCGGATGCTCTCACGGCGCTTGCTGAACAACTTCCGGCCGGACTGGCCAGAGGCGTTGAACGACGCGGTGCCCGGTTGGTTAATGGCATTGCACGGCAGCTGGAACGGCTGGGCTGCACGCAAGCGGCGGAAGATCTTTATCGCCGCACCGCCAGAGGTGATGCCCGCGAACGCCTGATCCGCATACTTGCAACTACGGTGGATGGTGCGCCGGAAGCGCTGAACCTGTGTGAACAGATTGCCATAGCCCCTGAAACTGAGGCAGAGCTGACCTTTGCTGTCAGCTTCGCCAGGCGTCTGTGCCGGAAGTATCATTTTGATCTGCCGCCGCTGTTATCTTCCCCGGGTAGTGAATCACCGCAAACGCTGCTGCTCAAACTTGAGCAGGTGCCCGGCGAGAGGGTGGAAAGATGTGTCGCTGACTGGTTTGAGCAACAGCAGTGTGAGGCGTTCTATGCAGAAAACTGGCTGTTCACGGGCATATTCGGGCTGGCGTTCTGGGACATTATTTTTGCGCCGGTGCCGGGCGTTTTTTTTAATCCATTTCAGCTCGGGCCGACAGACCTGTTTTCTGCCGATTTTCATCAGGACCGGGCAGCCCTGATCAGCGAGCGCCTGACTGAGATATCCCATGCGGACGTGCTGACGGAGCGGGTGCTTAAGCAGTATGACCGTAGCATGGGTCTGGCTAATCACTTTGTCCACTGGGGTATCGTGTCGGAAGCGCTGCTGTCAAAAGCGCTGCAGCGGATTCCTGTCACACACTTTCAGGCGATTTTCAGGCGCCTGCTGAGAGATCTTCGCCACAATCGTAGCGGCTTCCCGGATCTGGTGATCTTTCCTGCGCAGGGTGGTTATGAACTTATTGAAGTGAAGGGGCCCGGGGACAAGCTGCAACAGAATCAATTACGTTGGTTCAGTCACTTTCAGGCTCATCAGATTCCTGCGCGGGTAGCGTTGGTGGAGTGGCGTGAGTCGTGAAAACACTGCAGGTCAGTGTCGGTGAATTTGTCGGGTTGCTGGAACGTCGCGGTGACCTGCATGCCCGATTTTCTTCCCGC
>JAGRIO010000031.1 GCA_020443225.1 Pseudomonadales bacterium | reverse complement strand
TATTATGGGGAAAATAGAACCTCTCAATCCTCTGGAAGTACTGCGCTTCCCCGGCATCATGGATGAGCAGCAGACACAGGACGATGATGAGCTGAAACAGGTATCTGAACTGTTCCAGCGCGCGCTCGACAGCCTTGTGCAGATGCGCCAGCGAGAAGGCGACGAGCTTGCCCGTATCGTCGAGGAAAAGCTTGCTGAACTGCAGGCAATTACCGGTCAGGTGCGCGAGGCGGTCCCGGTGATCAGCCAACGCCTGAAAGAGCGGCTAAGCGAGAAACTGGCGGAATTGCAGGTAGATGTTGATGCAGGGCGGCTGGAACAGGAACTGGTGTATCAGGCACAGAAATCTGACGTCACCGAAGAGCTGGACCGGCTTGCTACCCACATTGAAGAAGTCAGATCAGCGCTGGCGGATAAAAACTCTGTCGGTAGACGACTCGACTTCCTGATGCAGGAACTGAACCGTGAGGCCAATACCCTGTCATCCAAGGCAACGCTTGCAAGCACCACAATTCAGGCCGTTGAGCTGAAGGTGATCATTGAGCAGATGCGCGAGCAGATTCAGAACATAGAATAACCCTGAGACAGAATTGACGCATAACCTTGCCCTGGCAGGGTTTTGCCAGCCCGGGCCACAGCCAGACGGGCGGAACAGGAAAGAACATGACCAAGGCAACATCCAAAGGCCGCTTTTACATCGTTGCAGCCCCTTCCGGTGCAGGCAAGACCAGTCTGGTCAAGGCCCTGATCGGTCAGCATCCCAATCTGGCAGTGGCGGTATCCCATACCACGCGACCTATGCGGCCCGGCGAGACCGACGGGGTCAATTACCACTTCGTCACCCGCGAGCAGTTCATGGCGATGCACGGGCACGGCGAGTTTCTGGAATCGGCTACGGTCTTCGGGAACCTGTACGGCACCAGCTACGGGGCAGTGGATACCATTACGGCAGCCGGTCGCGATGTCATCCTGGAGATCGACTGGCAGGGTGCCCGTCAGATCCGGGCTCTGCGTCCGGAAGTCAGCACTATCTTTATCCTTCCTCCCAGCCTTGAATCCCTGCGCTCCAGATTGCTGGGCCGCGATCAGGATGATGCTTCTACTATCGAGACCCGCATGGCAGAAGCGATCAACGAGATGTCTCATTTTGATGAATTTGATTACCTTATCATCAACGATGAGTTCGGGCTGGCCCTGACCCAGATGTACGACATCATTGAGGGCAGGGGGCAGGCGTTTACACTTGAGGTGCAACAGACTGCCCATAGCGATCTGATCAGGTCCCTCACGGGAAATTAATCTATCCTGTTCGCAAAAAAGCTGCACTGCACCATTGAGCAGGGCCCGGCTTCTGATCTATACTGCGCGGTTCCGTAACGGGTCACTGTTCGTCAGTGAGTACCAAAACCCATACGGACTACAACCGCCCGCAGTTACCGGACAAGCTGTTTGCTTAACTACCGGCAACCGCGCAGGGGCATCATGATTTTCCGGGTTGACACAGCGTCACCCGCCAGGGAGTAACGAACACATGGCACGAGTCACCGTTGAAGACTGTCTTGAAAATGTCGATAACCGCTTTGAACTGGTGATGGTATCCAGCAAACGAGCACGCCAGATTGCCACCGAAGGTAAAGAGCCACTGGTTCCCCTCGAGAATGACAAACCGACTGTACTGGCGCTGCGCGAAATTGCTGAAGGTCTGATTGATGCCAGCATTCTGAAAGAGCCGGTCCAGGAAGAGCCGGACTTGATGGCACTGGCTGCCGCCCAGGACAGCTTTGAAACTCCGCTCGATCCGGAATTTTAAAGGATGCCAGACCCCCTCTCTTCACCGATGCCGCATCAGATCTGAGGGGGTTTTATGCAAACTATTGATTCTCTTGCCCTTGAGCTGGGCGAATATCTCGACCAGTCACAGATAGACAAGGTCAGAAAGGCCTACCATTTCGCCGACGAGGCGCATCAGGGACAAAAGCGCCGCTCTGGCGAACCCTATATCACCCATCCACTGGCAGTAGCAGGTATTCTGGCTACGATGCATATGGACCATCAGTGCCTGATGGCTGCCTTGTTACATGATGTTATCGAGGACACCGGCGTTCCTAAACTCACACTTTCACGGGAGTTTGATGAGGAAGTCGCAGAGCTGGTTGATGGCGTCAGTAAACTGAAGAGCATCTTTCAGTCACGCGCGGAAGCCCAGGCTGAAAACTTCCAGAAAATGACCCTGGCGATGGCCAAGGACATTCGCGTCATCATGGTCAAAATCGCCGACAGGCTGCACAACATGCGTACCCTGGGACATCTGGGTCCGGAGAAGCAGCGCCGGATAGCCAAAGAGACGCTGGAAATTTACGCACCCATCGCCAACCGGCTGGGAATGAATGACGTGCGGGTGGAATTCGAAGAACTCGGGTTCAGGGCTCTGTATCCATTGCGCTCAGCGATGATAGAAAAAGCGGTCCGGAAGGCCCGTGGTAACCGTCGTGAATACCTCGAAACCATTCTCGAAGCCATCAAAACCTGTCTTGAAAGGGAAGGCATCGAGGCCAGGGTCTTTGGCCGCGAAAAGCATCTCTACAGCATCTATCAGAAGATGAAGGCCAAGCGCCGGTCTTTCTCTGAGATCATGGATGTCTATGCATTCCGGATCGTAGTCGACCGCAATGATACCTGCTACCGGGTGCTCGGCGCCGTACACAGTCTCTACAAACCCTTCACCAGTCGCTTTAAGGACTATATCGCGATACCCAAGGCTAACGGCTACCAGTCTTTGCATACGACATTATTTGGCATGCATGGCGTGCCTATCGAAATTCAGATTCGTACCGAAGAGATGGAAAAGGTCGCCAATACCGGGATTGCCGGCCACTGGCTGTACAAGTCCAGTGAAGAGCCAGCGAGCGGGGAGCATAAGCGGGCACGGGAATGGATGAAGGGCCTGCTGCAGATTCAGCAGAGTGCTGGCAATTCCCTGGAATTCATTGAAAACGTCAAGATGGATCTGTTTCCGGACGAGGTTTATGTCTTTACCCCGAAGGGCCAGATCTACGATCTCGCACAAGGGTCGACGCCGGTGGATTTCGCCTACGCCGTGCATACCGACATTGGTAATACCTGCGTCGCTTGCCGGATCGACAGGCGCCTGGCGCCTCTGAGTGCCACCCTGGAAAGTGGGCAGACCGTCGAGATCATCACTGCGCCCGGCGCACATCCGAATCCTGCCTGGCTGGGGTTCGTCATTACCGGGAAGGCCAGAAGCAGTATTCGGCATGCACTCAAGAACCAGCAATACAATGAGTCAATCGCCCTCGGCCGCAGGCTGCTGGAACGCTCTCTGACAAGTTTTAACAGTCGCATTAATGATCTGAATCCGCAGCTGGTACAGAAAGTTCTCAAAGAAAGGCACCTCGATAATTTTGATGCCTTGCTGGAAGCCATCGGGCTTGGAAACCAGATGGCCTACGTCATCTCCCGACAACTGGTTGGCAATGCAGAAGATGAACCCAGGACGACGCGCCAGGGTCCGCTGGCGATTATGGGTACTGAAGGATTTGTCGTGACTTACGCCAAATGCTGTAAACCTTTACCGGGTGACCCTATCATCGGACATATCAGTGCAGGTCGCGGTATCGTGATTCACATTGAGAACTGCAACAACATGATGGAGATTCGCGAAAAACCAGAAGAGATCATGACAGTCCGCTGGGATCCGAACGTGAGTCAGGATTTCCCCGTCGAACTAAGAGTAGAGCTGGAGCACGAACGCGGCATTATAGCGACACTGGCATCTACCATTACCAATGCAGATGCCAATGTTGAGCGCATTAACATGACAGAGCGCGACGCTCACCTGAGCATTGTCAATATTCAGCTGTCGGTTAAAGACAGGGTACACCTTGCGAATGTGATCAAGAGACTGAGAATTATCAGGGGCGTTAGCAGAATCACCAGGACCCGGAGTTGATCCATGGCGAAGGACACTATTTCAACCACTGATGCTCCAGCAGCGATTGGTACCTATTCACAGGCGGTTTGCGCTGGCGGTATCCTTTACATCAGCGGGCAGATTCCCCTTGACCCCAAAACCATGGAACTGGTCAGTTCTGATGCGGAAGTGCAGATTCGTCAGGTCTTCAGCAATCTCTCGGCGATCTGTGCAGCTGCCGGTACCGACCTGAACAATGCCCTGAAACTGACCATTTATCTCACTGATCTGCAGGACTTTCCAATCGTAAATAAAGTGATGGAAGAGCGCTTTTCTTCGCCCTACCCGGCCAGAGCAGCCGTTGGTGTAAACGCACTACCCAGGGGAGTCAGCGTAGAAATCGACGCTATTGTCGCTGTTCAGTCCTGAGCAGCACTATGAGTCTGAGCTTTGAACAGACACCGACATCGACGCTGAAAGGCGTCGGACCCGCACTCGCTGAGAAACTGCAAAAACTGGGACTCGGTTACTTCCGGGACTTGTTGTTTCACCTGCCGCTGCGCTACGAAGACCGCACCCGTATAACCCCCATCGCGCAGGCACGCCCTGGTACGCCTGTTATCCTGGAAGGTGAGGTCATCGCCTGCGATGTGGCCTATGGTAAAAGGCGCAGCTTACTGGCATACATTCAGGACGGTACTGGCCGGGTTGGGCTGCGCTTCTATCATTTTTCAAAAAGCCAGCAAAATACCCTGAAAAACGCCGGAAAAATTCGCGTATTCGGTGAAGTCCGGCGCGGTGCGGCTGGCTATGAGATCTATCACCCGGAGTATACTCAGGATACCGACGCCCCTCTGGCAGATCGTTTAACGCCCGTTTATCCGGTAACGGATGGATTGACCCAACCCAGAATCCGCGCACTGATCGGTCAGGTGCTGGACAAACTCGCTAAAGGTGGCTTACTACCAGAAGTCAGGCTACCAACCCACCAGTCTTTTCCCATGAATCTGACGGAGTCGCTGCTCTATATTCATCAGCCGCCAGTCAGCGCGGATCTGTACCTGCTGAGCGAAGGTCGCCACCCGGCCCAGCAACGGTTGATATTTGAAGAGTTAGTGGCACACCAGACCAGTTTGCGAATCGTCCGGGAGGAAATGTTGCTGCAACCAGCTGATCCGTTCAATCCACCAGCTGTTCTGGTCAGAAATTTTCTTAATGCCTTAACTTTCAGGCTGACAGCGGCCCAGCAACGTGTCAGTGCGGAGCTGGCAGCAGATATGACCAGACCCAGTCCCATGCTGAGACTCGTGCAGGGCGATGTAGGTTCCGGGAAAACTGTGGTGGCTGCCATAGCTGCGATTCAGGCTCATGAAAGTCACAAACAGGCTGCGGTTATGGCGCCGACAGAATTACTGGCAGAGCAGCATTACCGGAATTTCAGCAGCTGGCTGGAACCACTGGGTATACAGGTGGCGTGGTTAGCGGGTCGCGTCAAAGGTAAGGCACGCCAGACTGTGCTGGACAATATCAGCAGTGGTGAGGCGCATATTGTTATCGGTACCCATGCGCTGTTTCAGGACGATGTAACCTTTCATGATCTGGGTCTGGTCATTATCGATGAGCAGCACCGGTTTGGCGTGCACCAGCGTCTGGCACTGAAAGAAAAAGGGCAATCACCCCATCAACTGGTCATGACCGCCACTCCGATTCCGCGTACCCTGACCATGAGTATGTATGCAGACATGGACTGTTCCATCATCGATGAACTGCCGCCCGGGCGCACACCGGTTACCACCAGTGTCCTGCCAGACACCCGCCGGCATGATGTGGTCACGCGGGTACGGGAAGCCTGCCTTAAGGGAGCACAGGCTTACTGGGTCTGTACGCTGATTGAGGAATCCGAGGTACTTGAATCCCAGGCAGCAGAACAAACTGCCGAAACATTAAAAGAGACCCTGCCGGACCTGCGCATCGGGCTGGTCCATGGTCGGTTGAAGCCACTTGAAAAAGCCCGGGTAATGGACGCCTTTAAAGCCGGTGACATTGATCTGCTGGTGGCAACCACAGTCATTGAAGTCGGTGTTGATGTGCCTAATGCCAGCCTGATGATTATCGAGAACCCTGAGCGTCTGGGTCTGGCACAGCTGCATCAGTTACGTGGCAGAGTAGGGCGGGGGTCTGCTGCCAGCCATTGTCTGCTGCTGTACCACGCACCGCTGGGTCATATCTCAAAGCAGCGGCTGAACGTTATGCGGGAAAGTAACGATGGCTTTTTCATCGCCGAACAGGACCTGCTGATTCGCGGCCCGGGTGAGGTCTTCGGCAGTCGTCAGTCTGGCAGCCTGCAATTCAGGATTGCTGACCTGGTCCGCGACAACGGTTTGCTGGCCGACGTCAGTCAGACTGCCAGACAACTACTGGCAACCGACAGGGAAGCCGCGATGTTGCTGGTCAACCGCTGGCTGAACTCACCACAGGCCTTAAGCCAGGTTTGAAGAGCCTTCAGCCCCCAGCGGATAAAGAGCCCTCAGCGGGTAAAGAGCCCTCAGCGGGTGGAAAGCCTTCTGCTTGTAACCAGCCTGACTAAAGTGCGTCAGATGGAATAGGTATCCGATGCGGCTCTGCCCTCAAAGACGTCGTTGCTGAACTTACCTTCACTTTTAGCCACGATGGCAGAAACTGCAGCATCTCCCGTAACATTGACAGCAGTACGGGTCATATCCAGCAACCGGTCTACGCCAATAATCAGGGCAATACCTTCAACAGGCAGGCCTACCTGCTGCAACACCAGCGCCAGCATGATCAGCCCGACGCCGGGTACACCCGCCGTCCCGATAGAGGCCATGGTCGCTGTCAGAATCACTGTGATGTAGTCAGCCAGCGACAGGTCCTGATTAAAGGCCTGGGCAATAAACACCGTCGCTACACCCTGCATAATGGCGGTGCCATCCATATTGATGGTTGCGCCCAGAGGCACGGTGAAAGAGGCGATTTCATTCTTCACACCAATCTTGTGCTCAACGGTTTCCAGAGTCATGGGCAGGGTGGCATTGCTTGAAGAGGTACTGAAACCATAGGCAAGCACGGGTGCCATATGACGGAAGAACTTCACCGGGCTGAGATTGGCCAGCACTCTGATCATGCCGCCATAGGTCAGCACGAAATGCAGAACCAGCACCATCAGGACTGTCATGAAGTAAACAATAAGCTCCTGAATAGCCGAGAATCCCATTTGCGCGAACAGCGTCACCAGCAAACAGAACACACCGATGGGTGCGACCTTCATCAGCATCATGACAATATTCATGATCACATCATTCCAGTCATCCAGATGCTGGCGGATACGCTGCCCGGCCTCTCCGCTTTTGCTGATGGCGATCCCTACCAGAATGGCAAAAACAATAATTTGCAGCATCTTCCCTTCTGCCATGGCGGCAATAGGATTAGAAGGAAAGATATTCAGCAGAACTTCCTTGAATGGGGGGCTTTCTTTGGCAACAAACTCGAGATCCGTCGACAGATTAATTCCGACCCCAGGCTGAATTATCACGGCGGCTGTGATTGCCAGGGTAATGGCAATGGCCGTGGTCATCAGATAAAGACCAATGGTTTTTAAGCCGATACGCCCCATGCTGGCGTTGTCACCCAGATTGCTGGCCCCACAGACCAGCGACACAAAAACTATCGGTACAACCAGCAACTTAAGACTCTTGACGAAGATATCCCCGCCAAGATCGAAAAGACCGTCAATCAGATAGACCAGGATAAAATTATCCTCGGCCAGTGACAGGCTGTGGACACCCGCCCCCAGCAATATCCCGACGAACATTGCGGTCAGGATTTGTTTGGTGAGCTTGCTGTGATCCATGCTGCCCTCGCTATTAACTGATCAGATTTCTGTCATTTCAAAGTCATCTTTGGAGACACCACATTCCGGACAACACCAGTCATCGGGAATGTCTTCCCAGCGGGTACCGGGCGCTATGCCTTCCTCTTCCAGACCTTCCGCTTCATCATAAATAAAACCACAAACTATGCACTGCCACTTCTTCATACTTTCCGTACTCTGTATTCCCGATCTTTCGGCGGACCGCAACTGTGACCAGCCGGATCATTTAACGCTGAACCCAAGCCACGTATACTAACTGATTTCCAAAGCCCACGACAGAATGCGACCTTGAAACTCTCAGAACTGACCAGTCAGACAATTAACCTCTACCAGGATACTGTCAGATCACTGTTGGCGCGGTTTCCGAAACTTCCTTTTCTGCTGGCTGTTGCAAGACTTGACCGGCCGATTGGCATTTATCTTCTGTTGTGGCCAACACTCTGGGCGCTGTGGATAGCCGCCGAAGGCTTCCCTGGCTGGCATCTGTTTCTGGTTTTTACGCTGGGGACAGTGCTGACCCGCTCTGCCGGTTGCATCATCAACGATGTTGCAGACCGTCATTTCGACGGCGGAGTGAAGCGCACTCAGGGCCGACCACTGGTAACTGGTAAAATTTCAGTGATCGAAGCACTGGGTTTTATGCTGGTACTGCTGTTTGTTTCCTTAACCCTGGTGCTGACGACTAACTGGCCCACAGTGGGGCTGGCCTTCGCTGGCGCCATCGTGGCCGGCGTTTACCCCTTCATGAAGCGCTATACTCACCTGCCTCAGGTCATACTGGGTATCGCCTTCTCCTTTGGGATTCCCATGGCATTCACCGCCACCAGCAACGATATTCCACACTTCGCCTGGCTCATTGTCATCGCCAACCTGCTGTGGACGGTCGCCTATGATACTGCCTACGCCATGGTAGACCGGGATGACGATCTGAAACTGGGTATCAAATCCTCCGCTATTCTGCTGGGTGACATGGACAAGGCCGGTATCGGTGCCTTACAGGTGTGCATGATTTTGACCCTGAGCCTGCTGCTAAAGCACACAGAACTTGGCCTGTTTTTTACCCTCAGTCTGGCAGCAGCCAGCGCCAGTTTCGTATATCAGCAGTATCTGATCCGCGACCGCGACCGGGACGCTTGTTTCCGTGCCTTTCTGAGCAATCACTGGACCGGTCTCATTATCTTCGTCGGCATCTTCGCCGATTACCTCTGAATCACCCAGGGTAAACATCACCAGCAACTAAAATCAGTTGCATCCGTACAAATGAGTCGCTAGGATTCCGTCCCACCTATATTCACTACCATGGTAGTTATGAAAAGTTCCGGTGACGAAGCAGCAGCGCTTATTCAACAACTGGGTTTCAGCAATCATGAAGCCAGAGCCTATCTGAGCCTGCTTTCATGCCAGCCCGCCAGCGCCTATGAAATTGCCAAGCAGGCTGGTTTGCCGACGTCAAAAATCTACGAGACGGTTAACCGACTGGTAGGCAAGGGCATTTTTCAACCCAGTACCGATCCGGATCAGAAGCAGCTCTATGTGTGCCTGGCACCTGATGAATTCATCAGCGGCGTACAACAGACTACCCGTAATACTACGCAGCAGTTATCAGAGGTACTCAGCAGGCTCGATCAACCGCTGATACCACGGCACATCTGGCCGCTGACCACTGATCAGGATTTCCGGTCCAGAGCCATCAGTCTGGTGGAAGAGTCACAGCACTCAGTGCTGATTTCCGGTTGGGCACAGGAACTGGACTGGCTACGCGACGCTCTTGAAGCGGCGGATGCGCGGGGTATCGCCATCGCTCTGGTTCATTTTGGCGAGCCCGCTTTCAAAGTCGGCGCTACCTACCATCATCCGGTGGAAAACACCCTGTATCAGGAAAAAGGCGGTCGGGGATTTACCCTGGTAACCGACAGCAACGTGGTGGCGGTCGCGACCTGGACAGAACAGGGGCTGACCGAAGGGGCCTGGTCCAGGAATCAGACCTTTGTCACTGTCAGCGAAGATTACATAAAACACGATGTATACATCACCAAGGTCACCCGTTTTCTGCCGAAGGAAATGCAAGCCAGATTTGGCCCTGACTTCGAGAGGTTACGGGATATTTTTAACGCAGACGCCTGATATCAGGATGTCAATGCGGATATGTGCTTAGGGGAACAGGCTTATGCTCGCAGTATCAATCGATGGTCAGCTCATCAGCGATCTGACCCAGGCTACAATTCCGGTCAATGACCACGGGTTACTCTATGGTGACGGCGTGTTCGAAGGTTTACGTTTTTATAACGGCAAGGTCTTTCGCTGGCAGGCCCATTTTGAGCGTCTGCTGGACTCTGCCCGGGCTATCGGGCTGAGGCTGCCTGCCACGGAAGCGGCACTGAAAGCGGATGTTGAACAATGTATCAGCGCGGCTGGCTTAGCGGATGGCTATGTCAGGCTGTTGGTGACCCGTGGTTCTGGCCCTCTGGGGGTAAACCCTGCCCAGTGCAGGCAACCCAGAACCGTCGTAATCGTCGATCATCTCGCCATGGTCTCAGAGGCTTCCCGGCAACGCGGCATCAAAGCGATTATAGCCGGCAGCCGGCGGCTTGAACCGGATCAGCTGGACCCACGCATCAAGAGTCTCAATTATCTGAATCAGGTACTGGCAAGAATGGAGGCAAACGCTGCCGGTGCAGAAGAAGCCATTTTGCTGAACCGGGCGGGCAGGGTAGCAGAGGGGACTGCTGATAATGTTTTTATCGTTAAGCAGGGACAACTGTTGACGCCACCTGTAACAGAAGGTGCCCTCAATGGCATTACCCGAAATGTCATTATAGAGGTTGCGCGTCAGCTGTCGGTACCCTGCACCGAGCAGCCGCTGACAGTTTATGATCTGTATACAGCCGATGAATGCTTCCTGACAGGTACCGGAGCCGAGCTGATTCCGGTGGCAGAACTCAGCCAGCGCCAGGTGGGTGATGGTACACCGGGTCCTGTTTTCCAGCAGCTGCAAAGGGGTTTTGAAGCCCTGGTGAAAGCTGAAACATCCGCCTGAAGCTGTGCTAGCATTGGAGCGCTTTTTGACGGGAAGGTTATGATCCGCCTACTACACATTCTCAACAGCATCTCAGAATATCTGGGTAGACTCGTCGCGCCGCTGACGATACTGATGATGGTGCTGACAGGGGCAGTGGTCATTGGTCGCTATGTCTTCAATGCAGGCATGATCCCGGTCGTTGAGAGCGTCATGTACCTTCATGCCTGCGTTTTCCTGTTAGGTGTCCCCTATACCCTGAAGCATGATGCTCACGTGCGGGTAGATATCCTGTATCAGAAATTTACCGCCCGCACCCGGGCGCTGATCGACCTGGGCGGCACCCTGTTTTTCCTGTTACCAGTCGCCGGCTTTACTATCTATTCAAGTCTTGACTATGTAGCGCTGTCCTGGCGCTTCCAGGAGGGCTCCCCGGAACCTGGTGGACTACCCGCTGTATTCATACTGAAAACCCTGATTCCTGTGATGGCAGGTTTTCTGGTTGTTCAGGGGATTGCTGAAATAACCCGCTGCCTGCTGATTCTGACCGGACAGGACACGGATACCGAGGAGTCTGAACTTGGCTGAATATGCCTCAGTGCTGATGTTTCTGGTGGCCTTTCTGTTTTTGCTGCTGGGCTATCCTGTTGCCGCCACCCTGGGTGGCACCGCGCTGATCGCTGCCGCCATTGGCGTAGCTACCGGTCATTTTGATGCTGCCCTGCTTATGGCCACACCAAACCGGTTGTACGGCATTATCACCAACCAGACGCTGATCGCCGTACCCCTGTTTGTTCTCATGGGCGTCATTCTGGAAAGATCGAAGATAGCAGAGCGGCTGCTGGATTCTATGAGCCGGGTGTTTGGTCGCCTGCCAGGTGGCCTGGGTATCTCCGTCACCCTGGTGGGCATGCTGATGGCGGCCAGCACCGGTATCGTCGGCGCAACTGTAGTCACCATGGGGCTGATGTCGCTGCCTGCCATGCTGAAGGCCAAATACGATCCATCGCTGGCGACCGGGACCATCTGCGCCACAGGTACTCTGGGACAAATTATTCCACCCTCCATCGCACTGGTCCTGCTGGGAGATGTGCTGGGCAATGCTTATCAACAGGCCCAGCTCAATATGGGTATTTTTAACCCGGAAGCCGTTTCCGTGGGTGACCTGTTTGCCGGTGCGATCATTCCCGGCCTGATACTGGTCGGGATGTATCTGGTCTACATATTCACCACCGCAATCATCTCTCCTGAAAAAGCACCGCCCGTGGAAGCAGAACCTATCTCCCTCGCGGAGTTGATCGGCAGTCTGATCCCACCACTGGTTCTGATCGTGGCTGTGCTAGGCTCGATTCTCTCGGGTATTGCTACGCCCACAGAAGCAGCTGCAGTTGGCGCCATAGGTGCACTGCTACTGGCATTCGCTGGTCGCCAGCTAAGGCCGGGGCAGCTATTCGACATCAGTCGCTCCACCACGCAGACGACCGCGATGGTGTTTTTCATTCTGATTGGCGCGTCGCTGTTCTCGCTGGTATTCCGGGGCCTTGGCGGGGATGAGCTGGTTCAGCACATGTTTGACAATATGCCAGGTGGCGTTGTCGGTGCGACGCTGATCGTCATGCTGGTGATCTTTCTGCTGGGCTTTATTCTGGACTTTATCGAGATCACCTTTGTGGTGGTACCGATAGTCGGCCCGGCGCTGATGGCCATGGGACTGGATCCTGTCTGGCTGGGTGTGATGATCGCGGTCAACCTGCAGACTTCGTTCCTGACGCCTCCATTCGGGTTTGCCTTGTTCTATCTGCGGGGAGTGGCACCTTCCAGCATCCGCACAACAGAGATTTACCGGGGTGTAGTCCCCTTTATCATTCTGCAATTACTGCTGCTGGGTCTGCTGGCCTGGCAACCAGGTCTTGCCACCTGGTTACCGGGTGTCATCTTCGACTGATCAGGAACATTCCCGATCAGTCAGGCCGGACTGCTATTGTTCCAGTGCTGCCGCCCGGGCATTGATATAAGCCCGCTCAGAGATTTCGTGATAACTCAGCACCCCTTTGCGGTAATCCATATAGGATTTGTAGATTCTCTGAGCCAGTTCGTCATCACCCGGTATGTCCGCCACCACTTCAGCTGATATCTGCTGCAAGCGATTCAGCACATCATCAGGCAACCTGCGCAACTCTACATGGTGCTTTTCCACCAGTTCCGTCAAAGCCGCATTGTTTCGTGCGGTGAATTCAGCCAGCATATCGTCGTTCATTGCGCGGGCAGCGACCCTGACAATCTCCTGCAGGTCTGCCGGCAGGGTTTCAAATGCTTCTTTGTTAACGATAATTTCAAGGGTGGGTCCCGGTTCCTGCCAGCCTGGATAATAGTAGTACTTCGCTACCTGATAGAGGCCAAAGGCCAGGTCGTTATAGGGTCCTACCCACTCGGTGGCATCAATATTACCGGTCTGCAATGAAGTGAATATCTCTCCACCAGGCAGATTAACCGCCGTGCCGCCTGCTTTTTCGAAGACCTCGCCACCCAGACCGGGAATCCGCATCTTCAAGCCCTGAATATCTGCCAGAGAATTGATTTCCTTATTAAACCAGCCTGCCATCTGAACGCCGGTATTTCCCCCGGGCATGGGCACAAGGTCATAACGGGCATAAAGCTCTTCCCACAGGGCCATACCACCGCCGTGTAATAACCAGCCGTTCATTTCCTGAGCAGTCAGCCCAAAGGGTACGGCGGTAAAGAACTGCGCTACCGGTACCTTACCTTTCCAGTAATAGGCAGCACCATGACCCATTTCCACATTGCCAAGGGACACGGCATCAAAGACGCCCATGGCGGGAACGACTTCGCCAGCACCATAAACGGTAATCTTCAGACGGCCGTTACTCATCTTGTCGATCATCTCAGCCATGCGCACCGGCGCCACACCCATCGCAGGAAGATTTTTAGGCCAGGTTGTCACCATTCGCCATTTGTAAACTTTCGCTGGTGCTGCTGTAGCTGTTTCGCCCTGGGACGCCTGATCGCCTCCTGAACACCCAGCCAATACGGACAGGACGACTATCAGTAACAGAGTTATTCTATTTTTCATTATGGTTTCCCTATCAATCCTAAGCGGGTTGCAGATTCGCATAGCCTAACATCAACCACTTCGAACCTGCGGAATCAAAATTCACCTGAATTCGGGCCTGCTTGCCTTCTCCTTCGTAGTTCAGCACGACCCCCTCGCCGAACTTATTGTGCACAACCCGCTGCCCCAGACTAAAGTCTGTTCCATCAACAGCGGCATTGCGCAGAGATGATCCGGTACTCATCGCAGGCGTCAACGCAGGTCTGGCTACCGAATTCTGCAGCCTTACCTCCTGAATGGTTTCCGCCGGGATTTCTTTGACAAAGCGCGAGACCCGGTTGTAATTTTCCTGACCATTCATTCTGCGGGATTCAGCATAGGTCAGATAGAGTTGCTGCATAGCCCGGGTAATGCCGACATAACAAAGGCGCCGCTCCTCTTCCAGACGGGCAGGGTCATCCATCGACATCTGATGGGGAAACAGACCTTCCTCCATTCCGGCGAGAAAAACCAGTGGAAACTCCAGCCCTTTGGCACTGTGCAGCGTCATCAATTGTACACTGTCCTGATTGGGGTCACTCTGACCTTCTCCGGCTTCCAGTGCAGCATGATTCAGAAACTCATCCAGCAAGGTCAGTTCCTGCCTGTCTGATTCCTCAAGCAATGTTGAATCTTCCGGGTCAAAGGTTCGGGCTGCGGTAATGAGTTCATTCAGGTTCTCAATTCTGGCCTGACCGCGCTCACCGCGTTCTTTCTCATAAAATTCCACCAGTTCTGCCAGTTCAATGACTTTCTCACATACTTCAGCCAGTTCGCCCTCGCTGGTTTGTTCGTCCATCAGATTAATCAGATCAATAAACCCCTGAATGGCGTTACGCACCCGGCCGGAACCAGCGCCACTGTTCACCATACCTACTGCCGATTGCCACATAGACTGACCGCTGGTTCTCGATACCAATCGTATTTCTTCGATGGTTTTGTCACCGATTCCCCGGGGTGGAACATTAACGACCCGTTCGAAAGCAGCATCCGCATCCCGGTTGGTCAGAAGACGCAGATAAGCCAGTACGTTGCGAATTTCAGCCCGCTCAAAGAATCGTTGCCCGCCGTAGATACGATAGGGGATGCGACTGCGCAATAAAGATTCTTCCATCACCCGAGACTGCGCATTAGACCGGTACAGGATGGCACATTCTGCGTGATTATTTCCCTGTGCTGTCCAGTCTTTAATTCTGCCGACAATGTATCGCGCCTCATCAATTTCGTTAAACGCCGCATAAAGATTGACGGGGCTACCATCGCCCATCTCGGTCCAGAGTTGTTTACCCAGTCGACCGGTATTTTCATCAATCAGACCGTTAGCCGCTTTCAGAATGCTGCCGGTAGACCGGTAGTTCTGCTCCAGCCGGATCATCTCACTGGCTGGAAAATCCTGAGAGAAACGCTGGATGTTTTCAATTTTTGCCCCGCGCCAACCGTATATGGACTGATCATCATCACCGACCACCAACAGATTATTTCTGTCGCCGGCCAGCAAGCGTAACCATGCATACTGAATAGTGTTGGTATCCTGGAACTCATCTACCAGCACATGAGAGAAGCGCTGACGATAGTGATCCAGAAGTTTCGGATGGTTCAGCCAGAGTTCATGGGCCCGCAGAAGGAGCTCAGCGAAGTCCACCATGCCACCACGCTGGCAGGCATCCTCGTATCCGCGGTATATCTCCAGATGAGTTTTTACATACAGATCGCCATAGTCTTCTATATGCTGGGGTCGTAGTCCTTCATCTTTCTGCGCATTGATAAACCAGACCGCTTGTCTGGCTGGCCATTTTTTTTTATTTATATTGAGTGCATTGATAATTCTCTTGACAAGTCGAAGTTGATCATCAGCATCAAGAATCTGAAAATTCTGTGGCAGGTCAGCTTCCTGCCAGTGCAGCCGCAATAACCGGTGTGCCAGACCATGAAAAGTCCCGACCCACATGCCTCGTAGCGGCATATCCAGCAGGTTTTCAATGCGATGACGCATTTCACTGGCAGCCTTGTTGGTAAAGGTAACAGCCAGAATACTGTGAGGAGAAACGCCCTGAGCCTGCACCAGCCACGCTATTCGATGAGTCAGAACGCGGGTTTTACCGCTGCCGGCACCCGCCAGAATCAGATAGCTGCCACCTGGAGCGGCGACCGCCTGCCGTTGTGCATCATTTAACCCTTCCAGTATATGACTGACATCCAAAAGCTACTTACCTCATTCAACGGTCACTGACTTAGCGAGATTACGCGGCTGATCAACATCTGTACCTTTTAGCACCGCCACATGATAGGCCAGCAGCTGCATGGGAATCGTGTAAACAATAGGGGAGATAACAGGATCACAATGGGGCATGTGAACAACCACAACATCTTCTTCTTCGGTAAACTGATCCTGATCTCCGAATACAAACAGTTGTCCCCCTCGGGCCCTGACTTCCTGCAGGTTGGACTTCAGCTTCTCCAGCATCTCATCGGAAGGTGCAACCGCGACTACCGGCATGTCATCATCCACCAGCGCCAGCGGTCCGTGTTTGAGCTCGCCGGCTGGATAACCTTCGGCATGAATGTAGGATATTTCCTTGAGCTTGAGTGCGCCTTCCAGCGCAACCGGGAAATGTGCCCCCCGACCCAGAAACAGCGCATGGTGTTTGTCGGCAAACGCTTCAGCAACCCTGGCGATTTCTGCATCCATCTGCAACGCTTCTTCGATAAGACCCGGTACGGCATCCAATGCCTGGACCAGTGATGCCTCCATTTCTTCCGTCAGTCCGTTGTGTTTCGCCACCGCAATCACCAGCAGCAGCAGGTCCGCTAACTGATTGGTAAAGGCTTTTGTTGAAGCGACACAGATTTCAGGACCCGCAAGGATCATCAGGCTGAGATCAGACTCACGAACCAGGGAACTGTTCGCTACATTACAGAGACACAGACTGGCCAGATAGTTCTCATGCCTGGCGTTACGCAGCGCAGCGAGTGTATCCGCGGTTTCTCCGGACTGGGAAATCGTTACCAGTAACGTGCCTTCGGGTACAGCGACTGTGCGGTAACGGTATTCACTGGCTATCTCTACCCGGCAGGGTATGCCAGCTATCTGCTCAAACCAGTAGCTGGAAACGAGGCCGGTATAATAACTGCTGCCACAGGCCACAATCTGGATGTTTTTTGTCTGACGGAAAATTTCTGTCGCACCCGTACCGAAAGCCCGGTCAAGCATATGACGGTTGGTAATTCTACCTTCGAGCGTTGCGCGGATTCTCTCTGGCTGTTCAAAGATCTCCTTAGTCATATAGTGGCGGTGGTTGCCTTTATCAACCGCATCTATCCGGTCATCGAGCCTGACGGTTCGTGATTCCACAGAAGCTGTGTTCGTGCCATAGATGGATATCTCATCCGCAGAGACTTCTACCAGTTCACCTTCTTCAAGATAGATAAACCGGTCAGTGACAGGTCGGAGCGCCTGAGGATCGGAAGCCACAAAGTTTTCGCCGATACCCAAACCAACGACCAGGGGGCTCCCCACGCGGGCAGCAACAATGATACCCGGATAGGATTTATGTATGACAGCGACAGCGTAAGCCCCCTCCAGCCGACTCAGCGTATTTTCAACGGCCTTCCTGAAATTGTTAGACAGCCTTTCCTGTTGATGAACCAGATGTGCAACGACTTCGGTATCGGTTTCAGAGCTGAACACATATCCCTCAGCCTGCAATTCAGCTCTGAGACTCTCATGATTTTCAATGATACCGTTATGGACAACCACAACCTCTGCTGATTGCTGAGGATGCGCGTTTTCTTCACTGGGTTTTCCATGTGTTGCCCAGCGCGTATGGGCTATGCCACTTTCGCCGTAAGGCTTTTCGCTGGCGCAGGCTTCTTTCAGCGCTGCCACCTTCCCAACTCTGCGAATACGTTCTATTTCGCCCGCGCGGTCAAGAATCGCCAATCCTGCAGAGTCGTAACCCCGGTATTCCAGCCGTTGCAAACCCTCAATCAGTATGCCTGTTACATTCCTGCGCGTAGTCGCACCTACTATTCCACACATAGTTTTACCGCTTATCCTTCCAGTTACTGATTTCAGTTTGTCTGGCTCTGCCCAGCGCAAGACCTTTGTCGGAAACATCTTTCGTTATGGTGGAGCCTGCTCCCGTAGTTGCCTGTTTCCCGACGGTTACCGGCGCTACCAGAGAAGTATTTGAACCAATGAATGCGCCATCACCAATGGTGGTTTGAAACTTATTAACGCCATCATAGTTGCAGGTGATAGTTCCTGCACCGATGTTCACGCCATCACCGAGTGTAGCATCCCCAAGATAGGTTAAGTGGGAGGCTTTGGATCCTTCACCAATGACAGACTTCTTCACTTCAACGAAGTTACCAATCAGAGCATTCTGACGTAGCTCAGTACCGGGCCGTAGCCTCGCAAACGGTCCTACCTGGCAGTCGTTTCCAATTACTGCGCCGTCAATCACTGTGTTTGCCTTAATATGTACGTTATCTCCGATAACGCAGTCTTTTAGTACGACATTTGGATCTATCCGAACCCTGTCGCCAAGAGATACACTTCCTTCGATGACGCAGTTAATATCCAGGGTGACGTCTGTGCCAACAGCCAGCGACCCACGAAGGTCAAATCTCATGGGGTCTACAATTCTCACACCCTGATCCATCAACTGCTCAGCCATGCTCCGCTGAAAATACCGTTCAGCACTGGCGAGCTGCGATAGTGTATTGATGCCCTGTACTTCCTGTGAGTTACCGCTCATCACTGGTAAGACCGACATATCCGATTTCCGGGCCAGTGCTACGATATCCGTCAGAATGTACTCCCCCTGATCATTGTCAGTCGTCAATGCCTGTATCCATTGGCGAAGGCTCTCTGCGTCAGCGCACATTACGCCTGTATTGATTTCACTGATCTGACGCTGCTCAGGTGTGGCATCGCGTTCTTCCACAATAGCGGCAATCTGGCCATCATCCGATCTGATGATTCGGCCATAGTTTGTCGGGTCCGGTTGGCAGACGGTAAGCACTGAAAGTTCGCTCTTTGTTGATATCAATGCATTAACAGTTTCCAGAGAAACGAGGGGGGCATCACCAAGCAGAATCAGTAATCTGGCGTCCGGATCGACATGCGGCATCACCTGCTGTACCGCGTGGCCCGTGCCTTTCTGTTCAGTTTGCAGCACCCAGTTTATATCAATGTCCGGAAAAGCAGCTTTGACACTGTCAGCGCCATTACCAATGACGACATGAGTTCTGTGTGCCTGAAGTGATCCGGCGAGATCAATCAGATAGTTCAGCATCGGTCTGCCTCCTATCTCATGGAGTACCTTGGGTTTTTCCGATCGCATTCGGGAACCCTTACCGGCGGCGAGAATACATATTTCCAGTTTCTTCATGCTGTCATTCTGTCCTTTTCGGGAAGTTCGTGTTCTGGTTCAGACCTACTCTACAACAAAAAAAGGGCAGCCGTAGCTACCCTTTTTGTAGTGCCGCTTCATCGGATCAACGGCGTTGTTCGCGATGCTTCCTGATAGTCCGCAGCATAGCAGCCTGCTCAGCAAGATCGGCGCTGACCCGACCGAAATCGATATCGGCGCGGTTATCTGCCAGTTCCTGCTCTGCTTTACGCTGTGCTTCGACGGCAGCTGCCTCATCGATATCATCTGCACGAATTGCAGTGTCAGCCAGAATCGTAATGGCATGGGGCTGCACTTCCATATAGCCGCCGGAGGCAAAGAAAACCTCTTCCTGACCACCTTCCAGTCGCAACCGCACTGGACCTGGTTTAACACCAGTCAGCAGGGGCGTATGACCAGGGAAAATACCCAATTCACCCAGCGTTCCTGTGGCAACAACCATTTCTACCAGACCGGAAAATATCTCCCGTTCGGCACTGACGATGTTGCACTGGACTGTTGATGCCATGTTACTGTCCTCTTATATCCGTTAGCTATTAAAGCTTCTTGGCTTTCTCAACGGCTTGTTCGATGCTGCCTACCATGCTGAATGCGGCTTCTGGCAGGTCATCATATTCTCCTTCCAGAATACCCTTGAAGCTGCGGATGGTGTCTGACAGTGGAACGTATACACCAGGCTGACCGGTAAATACTTCTGCCACG
>JAGRIO010000317.1:1891-4490 GCA_020443225.1 Pseudomonadales bacterium | reverse complement strand
GTACTGATTGAGCTGTTTGGCCATGGCCGCTCACCAGCGCCTGATACGCTGGACTGTTATCACCCGGATTACTACGTACAGTGTTTTGAGGAAATCCGGCAGATCATCGGCGCTGAGCAATGGTTGCTGATGGGATATTCGCTGGGAGCAGGACTGACGCTCCGTTACAGCTTGCAGCATCCGGACAGAGTGATTGCGCAGATGTTTACCAATTCAACCTCAGCGTTTGCCGACCCGGATATCAGTGCGCGTTACCGCGACAAGGCAGACGAGACTATCCGTCGCTTTCAGCAACAGGGGATGCCAGCGGTTGATGAGATTGCCGTGCACCCGCGCAACGCTAAGCGCCTGCCAGCTGATCTGCATGCTGCCTTGTTAGAAGACTGCCAGCGACTTAACCCGGCTGCTGTGGCCCGCACCATGGTGCACACCAATGGGCATGCGTCAGTGCGGGACCAACTCCACGAGATAAACCGGCCGACCCTGCTACTGTGCGGCCAGCATGAACAACGTTTTCTGCCACTTCGGGATCTCGCCAGCGATAAGATACCGGCCCTTGAAATCAGCCATCTGAATGCGGGTCACGCCGTGAATGCTGAGGATATTGAAGGATTCAATCAGGCGGCGATAAGCTTCATTCGCCGTTATACAAAGTGATAACCAACCACTGGGGTAAACCTGCGGCAACAACCCCTAAAGTCCGGTAGCAGCAGTGTAAAATCAGTTGCGGAACTTGTTCTTGCGCTTGCTGACTTTCTTGCTGTGACGCACATGTTCAATCAGACGTTTCTTGCGTTTAATCTGCCTGTCTGTGAGCTTGTTCTTGCGCCCCTTGAATGGGTTGTCCGAGGTACGGAATTCAATGCGAATCGGCGTGCCCTCAATCTGCAGCGCTTCCATAAACCGGTGCTGCAGGTAGCGCTTGTAGGAATCCTGAACGGCTTCCGTCTGGTTACCATGAATCACGATGATCGGTGGGTTACTGCCACCCAGATGTGCATAACGGAGCTTGACCCTGCGGCCATTAACCATGGGAGGCTGATGTTCCTGTACCGCCTGGGCAAGAATGTCGTTCAGCGCCCGGGTTTGCAACTTACGCGTCGCTGAACTGTAAGCTTTGTGAATCGAATCGTATAACTTGCCAACACCACTGCCGTGAAGCGCAGAAATAAAGTGAGTCGCGGCAAAATCGATGAAGGTCAGGCGACGCTGCAATTCACGCTTCACCTTCTCTTTCTGCTCAAGGTCAGTGCCATCCCATTTGTTAACAGCAAAGACCAGTGCCCGTCCTGCATCCAGAATATGACTCAGCAGGTGGAGGTCCTGATCGACGATACCTTCACGGGCATCAATCATCAAAATAACCACATTGGCATCCTGAATCGCTTCCAGCGTTTTGATAATCGAGAACTTTTCAATTTTCTCTGAGACTTTGCCGCGACGGCGTATCCCGGCGGTATCGATCAGCGTATAGCGTTCACCATTACGCTCAAAGGGAACATAAATGCTGTCGCGGGTTGTACCCGCCTGGTCATAAACGACAACTCGTTCTTCGCCAAGCATGCGGTTGACCAGAGTGGATTTCCCCACATTCGGTCGGCCCACCACGGCAATCTTAATGCCCTGGTCACCATTATCCTGAGCATCCTCTTCTTCCTGACTGGCAATGAAATCTGCCAGTTGCTCTGCCATCTCATCATCGACCAGATGCCTGACGCCATGCCCATTGGAGGCCGAAACCAGCACTGGCGAGCCGAGACCCAGCGTAGCAAATTCGCCATCCACCAGATCGGGGTTCTGGCCATCAATCTTGTTAGCAACCAGCATGACCTTGTGATCGCCGGTTCGAAGCACCCGGGCGATATCTTCATCACCAGAAGTACGACCACCCTTGGCGTCCACCATAAACAGCACGAGATCAGCTTCACCAATCGCAGTCAGGGCCTGCTCGGCCATCGGACGCTCAATACCATCGGTATCTCCGGTCAGACCTCCGGTATCCACAACGAGATACCGGTACTCTCCCATCGCCCCTTTACCATACTGTCTGTCGCGGGTCAGCCCGGCAAATTCCGCAACAATAGCATCGCGGGTTCGGGTCAGACGATTAAACAGAGTGGATTTCCCGACATTGGGACGCCCCACCAGCGCGACGACAGGAATCATTGGGTTTACTGAACCTCAAGGGCCATCAGGCGGCCACCGTCAGAAATGAGATAGATGCGATTGCCATCAGTCACGAAGGGCGCGGTCAAACCTTCACCATCGATCTTGCGGCGTCCGACGATACGTCCATCAGATTGAGCCACCAGATGCAGGTAACCTTCAAAATCACCAACAGCAAGATAACTGCCAACGACTGCCGGAGTGGTGAGATAACGATAAGTAAAGTCATCGATTTCCCATTGATCCTTGTTACTTTCAAGATCAATGGCACCAATACGGGAATCGTCATAGACCACATAGACATTACCGAAACCTGCCGCCAGCCCCACTGCACTGGAAGCCTCACGGCCCCACCGGATACGGCCATTGGCACTGAGGTCAATCGCCAGAAGATTGCCCTGATAAGAAACCACATAAAGCATGGGACCAATCA
>JAGRIO010000317.1:0-1863 GCA_020443225.1 Pseudomonadales bacterium | reverse complement strand
TATCCACCAGCCGTTCCAGGTCAGACTTGCCCTGGGACACACCGACACGCTGCTCGACGCCTACCAGACCCTGCTCCTGATTGAGCATGGTTATACGGCCATTGGAGAAACCTGCGATCAGAAAGTCATCGCCCAGCACCGGCGTGGAGGTACCACGCAGGGTAAGGCTTGGAATAGTCGTGGAATAAACCCAGTCGCGCTCGCCGGTCTCTGCCTCATAGGCAGCAACCTTGCCATCAATTGACTGAACAAAGACTCTGTTTCTGGCAATCACAGGTGGGGCCAGCACTTCACTGGAGGTTTTTGCTTTCCACAGCAGGCTGCCGTCGTTTGCGCTCACTGCAACGATGTCGCCCGCAGTCACGCCAACCACAACCATGTCGTTACCTAACCCAACACCACCAGTAATGACATCGATATCATCTGCGAAGGATATTGCCTTGGCTGCCTCGTCATAGAAATCAGTGACGTCAATCTCCCAGATCAGCTTACCTGTGCCGGAGTCCACTGCAACGATATTGCCGTCTGCAGAGGCACCGTAAACCCGGCTGCCGCTGAAGGCAGGCACCAGTCTGATTGCGTGGTCTTCGGCGCCCTGCCCCAGGTTACGTGACCAGATGGATTTTATGTCAACCTCTTCCTTAAAGGACTTCAGTTTGGCGGGCTCAGGCCCGTCATCTCCACCAAAAATCGCACATCCTGATAACCAGGTAACCAGGGTTACCAGCAGCAGAGGCCTGCCAGCCTTTTTCACGGAAAAGGTCATTAACCGGCATCTCCTTCACTGCTGGCAGCAGCTTGCGTGGCTTCAGCAGGAACAGAAACGTCTGGCGCAACCAGATCCTCCAGCTTCATTTTCAGCATGGGCTTATTGAAATTCTCAGTCAGACTGTCGAGTCCCTGCTGATAGGCTTCTCTGGCCCTGGTCATATCGCCCTGCGCATAGTAAACATCACCACGCAGTTCCGCGAACGAGCTTTCATGCTCACCCGCATTGCCGGCCAGCAATTTCAGCGCAGCGTCATAGTCTTCACGGGCAAATTTAATTTGCGCCAGCCGCAGGTTCAGAATCGGCACCAGTGATGCTTCAGGCTTCTGCGCCAGCGCCCAGTTCAGCTCTGCTTCGGCTTTATCAAGGTCACTTTCGCTGACTGCGATCTTTGCCATATGCATCGCAGCGAAGATTGCATAAGAAGTATCCTGATAATCAGTCTTCAGTTGCTCTGCGATAAAGGTTGCCGTCGCTTTGTCTTCATCTGACAGTGTCTGCAGGGGGCTGATAACGGCCACTGAAGAAAGATTTTCATACAGTGCTGAAGCAGCCTCGCCCGTCTGCTGAACCGACTTCTCCCAGCTCTGGTAACCAAATACGGCAGCCAGTGCCAGCACAATACCAATAATCAGGGAGGTACCGTTTTCATCGAGCCAGTTTTTTAAGGCTTCTACCTGTTCGTCTTCGTTATAGTCGGCCACTGCCTGTTACTCCTTAAGCAAACACTTTCTTCAGTTCGGCAACAATTTTGCTGCCGGGCAAGGTCAGCTGTTCGCTGCCTTCCCTCAGTAATTTGAATCCCACCTGATCCTGCTCAGCCTCAGCTTCACCGATAATCAACGCTACCTGTGCCTGACTGGCATCGGCCTTCTTCAGCTGGGCTTTGAACTTGCCATCGCCACAATGTACGACAACCCGTAAACCATTTAATTCACTGCGAATCTGCTCCGCCAGCACCAGCGCACTCAGGCGCGCCTCATCTCCCTGAGAGACCAGATAGACATCAGCGCCTGCCCGGTGCTTAAACTGCGCTTCCAGCATCAGCGCCAGCCGGTCAACACCCATTGCAAATCCGATACCCGGGGTTGGCT
>JAGRIO010000316.1 GCA_020443225.1 Pseudomonadales bacterium | reverse complement strand
GATGACGCCGGTTTCCTCATCTTCAGGTACGCTCAGCAGAGGGGAACTGGCCAGACACCAGTGCTGATCTTGCTGAAGTCGGTGTTGTGAGATTGATGCAGGTTCCGGGTTCATGCACACTAGCCGCCATGCCTTGAGCAGGCATCTTAACTCAGAGATTCAGAGAGCAATAATTTATGAGCATCAGAGCCTGGTTTCTCAGCGCCATCATGCGTCGGACCATCCGCAAGCAATTCGACAGCTTTGAGGATGCTGAATCCTTCAGAAAGGTACTCGCAGAGTCAGGCAGCCTGACGCCGCAGACGCCTGATCATATAGCGGTCGAGCCAGTCAATATAGAAGGCGTGGATTGTGAATGGATTGCCGGCAAGGATGCGGACTTCTCCAGGGTGCTGATCTATCTGCATGGTGGCGGTTATGTCATTGGTGGGCCTGACAGTCACCGCGATATCGCCTGGCGACTGTCAGAAGCGGGTGCCATGCGGGTGTTGCTGGTAGATTACCGGCTGGCACCAGAACATCCTTTTCCTGCTGCCGTTGAAGATGCCACGACCTGCTACAGGCATCTGATAGATCACGGCTATGATCCTGCCAGAATTGCCATCGCCGGCGATTCTGCCGGTGGCGGTCTGACCATTGCTACGATGCTGCATCTGAAGAACCTTGGCATGCCGCTGCCCAATTGCGCGGTTGTGTACTCCCCCTGGGCAGATCTCAGCAATAGCGGCGACAGTATCGTCGCTAACGAGAAAAAAGATGTGATGCTTACACCAGCAGCGCTGAAGAAATTTGCCACCCTGTATCTGGGTGAACGTGATCCGAAAGCACCGCTGGCATCACCCCTGTTCGGCGACCTCACAGGCTTACCACCGATACTGATCCATGCCAGCGACAGTGAGATTCTGCAAAGCGATTCCGAACGTCTGGCGCGCCGCCTGCGCGAAGCCGGCGGTGATGTTGAACTGAAATTATGGCCAAAAATGCCGCACGTTTTTCCCGTGTTTGCGGCGAGAATTCCCGAAGGCAAGGTAGCGCTGGAAGAAACCGGTGACTTCCTCCGAAAACGTATTCACTGATTGTAAGAGGGCAATAAGCCATGGAGCCTATGAGTATTGAAGCCGTACACGCTGCGTTGACAGCACCGGGCGCTCCGTTTGAGATGGAAACGCAGGAGATTCGCGGCGTCAGCATGCGGGTCTGGAAGCATGCGCCGCGTAATCTGGCAGAGATCTTTGTCGCAACCACAGCCTTTGCTGACCGTACCTACCTTGTCTACGAAGACGAGCACCTGACCTATGGCCAGGTTCATGAGTATGTGGCACGTCTGGCGCGCCTGCTGGTGACAGAGTACGGCGTACAGAAAGGTGACCGGGTCGCCATTGCGATGCGAAACTTTCCCGAATGGCCCATCTGTTTCTGGGCAGCAGCGATGGTCGGTGCAGTCGTCGTGCCGCTGAATGCCTGGTGGACCGGACATGAACTGGAGTATGGCCTGAGTGATTCAGGCGCCCGGGTTCTGATAGCGGACGAGCAACGGGCCCACAGTCTGGTTGATTTTTATGACAAGCTGGCGCTGACAGCGGTACTGGCAGTCCGCAGCGAAAGCATATTGCCTGATCACGTCAAAGGTTTTCATGCGGAACTGGCGAGAATGCCAGCAGGTCTGAATTTACCGGAGGTTGATATTGATCCTGAAGATGAGGCCACCATCTTCTATACCTCTGGTACCACCGGTCAGCCCAAGGGCGCGCTTGGAACCCACAGAAATATCTGCACCAATCTGCTGAATGTCCGTTTTGCCGGGATGCGGGCACTGTTGCGAAAAGGTGAGGATGTTCCGGCACTACGGGGTGAGCTGCCAGCGACACCACCGCCACAACTAGCACCCCTGTTATCGGTACCCTTCTTTCACGCAACGGGTTGTCATTCAACACTGGTGGCAAATACCGCAGCGGGTAACAAGCTGGTCATGATGTACAAATGGGATGCAGAAAGGGCCATGGCGCTTATCGAACGGGAGAAAATCACGTCGTTTGGCGGTGTGCCGTCCATGGCCTGGCAGGTACTCGAATCACCGGATTTTGACCAGTACGATCTCTCTACGATTCAGAGCATCGGCTACGGCGGTGCACCTGCAGCGCCGGAACTGGTGACCCGTATTAAAGAGCGGTTCCCACAGGTTTCCGCGGGTAACGGCTATGGTCTGACAGAGACTTCATCTATGGTCACCAGCAACTCGGGCGTCGATTACGAGCGTAAACCGAATGCGGTGGGTGTGCCCATGGCCATTAATGATGTCAGGCTCATGAACGCTGACGGTACCGCTGAGGTCGCTAAGGGTGAAGTGGGTGAGTTGTGGATTAAAGGTCCCAATGTGATCAAGGCTTACTGGAACAAACCGGAAGCCACAGCCGCCACGATTACTGACGGCTGGCTGCATTCTGGCGACCTTGCCAGAATTGATGAGGAAGGCTTTGTTTATATCGTTGACCGGGCCAAGGATATGCTCATCCGCGGCGGGGAAAACATTTACTGCGTGGAGGTGGAAAATGCGCTCTACGAACATCCCGATGTGATGGATTGTACCGTGGTCGGTGTTCCTCACAAGATTCTGGGCGAGGAAGTCGGTACTGTCATTCAGCTGGTTCCGGGTGCGAAAACAACACCTGAAGATTTGCAGGCCTTTCTGCGCAATGAGTTGGCTGCCTTTATGATTCCCCAGCACTTCCTGCTGAGATCAGAGCCACTGGAACGTAACGCCAATGGCAAGATTCTGAAGCCCGAGGCGAAAAAGCAGTTGCTCGACAGCCTGGGTATCGCTGCAGATTAGGATGCAGGCAGAACCCCAGGTCAGGCACCTGCTGCTGGTTGGCGGCGGACACAGTCACGTCATACTGCTGCGGATGCTGGCAATGAAGCCGCTGCCCGGATTGCGCGTCACCCTGATCAGCGAGAGCCGGGAGACACCCTATTCGGGTATGTTGCCGGGGGTTATCGCCGGCCACTATGATCGGGACGAGATTCATATCGATCTGGGTAAGTTGTGCCGCTTCGCTGGTGTTACGCTGATTGCTGCCCGTGTGACCGGTCTGGATACCGATGCCAAACGGGTCAGTATCGCAGGCAGACCGTCCATGACATTTGATGTGCTGTCGCTGGATATGGGGAGTACGCCAGATCTGTCAGTACCCGGCGCCAGTGAATATGCGGTACCCGTCAAGCCCATCAGCTCTTTCCTGTCTCGCTGGGCAGAGGCGATGGAAGCGATAAGGGCTGGTCACGTTAAACATATCGCTGTTGTTGGTGCCGGCGCCGGTGGGGTTGAGATTGCGCTGGCTATAAATCACTGGGTTGCACAGAACATCACCGACAAACCGTTGCTGCATCTGTATTTTGGCAGTGAGCAGGTTCTGGAAGAATATCCGGATAAGGTGCGGTCGCTGGTGACCAGACAACTGACCACTACCGGTGTCCGACTGCACCCGGGCACGCGGGTGAAATCTGTCGCTGTCGACAGACTGACGCTGCACGATGAGTCTGCGTGGGAAGCCGACCTGGTATTCTGGGTGACAGGCGCCTCAGCACAGGGCTGGTTGGCAGACAGTGGCCTGACGCTTAATGAAGCGGGTTTTATCGCCGTTGAAGCGACCCTGCAATCTGTCAGTCACCCCGATATATTCGCCGCTGGCGATAATGCTCACATGACAGCAACACCGCGCCCCAAGGCCGGGGTCTACGCGGTCCGGCAGGGACCGTATCTGCACCGCAATATTCTGGCGTGGTTACAGCAACAGCCGCTGAGAGCCTATGTGCCCCAGGACAACTTCCTGTCGCTGCTGAGCCTTGGGCCGAAGCAAGCGGTTGGGTCCCGTACACCTTTGACGATACAGGGACGTTGGGTGTGGCAACTGAAAAACTATATTGACCGTCAGTTTATGGCGCGCTTTCAGAAGCTGCCGGATATGCCTGCAGCCAGACCCGCCGGATTGCTGACCCAGCTGGACCAGCAAATGCAATGCGGTGGATGTGGTTCAAAGGTCAGCGCGGGATTGCTGGAAGAAGTCCTCACTGACTTGGGTATCGATACTGAAAAGGGTGACGATGCCGCTATCTGGCAGCCTTCGCCGGGCAAGGTGATGTTGCATACGGTTGATGGTTTTCGCAGCTTTACCGATGATGCCTGGTTGTTCGCGCGAATAGCCGTCAATCATGCGCTGAGTGATATCTATGCCATGGGCGCAACACCTGTCACCGCGCTGGCGCTGGTGACGACACCGCTCGGACGCCCGGCGCTGACCAAAATGCTGCTGAGTCAAATGATGAGCGGTGCTGCGCTGCAATTGTCCGACGCAGGCGTGGAGCTGGTCGGTGGTCACACCACCGAGGGACCGGAAATGTATCTGGCCTTTGCGATCAATGGTCAGGGTGAGGCAGCGGCGCTGATGACCAAGGGTGGGCTCCAGCCTGGCGATCAGCTGATTCTGACCAAACCCGTTGGTACCGG
>JAGRIO010000315.1 GCA_020443225.1 Pseudomonadales bacterium | reverse complement strand
CAACGTGATCAAACAGATTTTCACGGTTGAACAAACTCGCAAAGCCCCCCGTACCAATCACCAGGGGCGGCGCATCAGCAAACACTTCATCTGACATACGGGTAACCAGTTCCCGGATCATCCCCACATTCGACCAGTAAAGACCGGCCTGAATACTCTCAATCGTGGTCTTTCCGATGGCGGAACGTGAAGGCTTAATCTCTACGCTGGGCAATTGTGCCGTTTTGGCTTCCAGCGCTTCCATCGCCAGCCGCACACCGGGAATAATGTTCCCGCCCAGAAACTCCTTGTCCTTGGTAATGGCACAAACAGTTGTCGCCGTACCGAAGTCAGCAACAATCAGATTGCGGCCAGGAAACAGCTTCACCGCTCCGACCGCATCAGCGATGCGGTCAGCACCCACTTCTTTCGGATCGCGGTAGCTGATACGCAGACCCGTTTTGACGCCAGGGCGCAACACCAGAGGCTCGATATTAAAGTACTTCTGGCAGCTGGCCCGCAGGGAATAAAGAATATCCGGTACCACACAGCAAACAGCCACAACTGAGATGGCATCCGGGTCAATATTATTCTCACGTAATACAGAGCGGAAAAACACGCCCAGCTCGTCAGATGAACTTCGAAGCTGTGACGTTCTTCTGAACTGAACCTTCAGTTCATCACCATCAAATACCCCACCAAATACCTGACTGTTACCTACATCCAGACAAAGAATCATACTACTGCACAGCTCCTGTTCAGGTTTCCCAACGGGAAAATCGAGTCGCGTTAAAAAATTGGTTAATTGCCAGCTGACACGTTTGTGACTGGCACATTGTCGATCAGCCGGACTTCTTCAGCTCCCTCACCGACTCTGGCAGCGACAAAACGCCGGCCGTAACGGGTCTCACAGTAATCCACTGCGAACCCCTCAAAGGTCAGGGCGGCGATCACTTCACTGTCAGACTTGTCACTGGAGATTTCCCGGTAGATCGAAGGCGCGAGTTTGCGCCCGATGGCATTAAGGTTCAGATTCCTGGAACTGAAAGCCAGCCCGGAAGGTTCTCTGACCGTGGGGCAACCAACAATCTCAACGTCCATAAAAAATGCAGCGACCATGTCCCGAATCAGCTTGAGCTGCTGATAATCCTTTTCACCAAAATAGGCTGAATGCGGCTTCACCAGATTCAGCAGCTTCATGACAATGGTCAGGACACCGGTGAAATGACCATCCCGGTGCGCACCACACAACTCTTTGCTGAAGTGAGTTTCATCGACCAGATAGCGGAAATCATCTGCATACATCTGTTCATAGGTGGGTTTGATGACCACATCAACCCCCAGGGATTCCGCCAGTTCCAGGTCCTGCGCCAGAGTGTCCGGGTACTTATTCAGATCGTCGGCATTATCGAACTGGGTCGGATTGACATAGATGCTTAGCACCGTCACGTCATTGTCAGCCACACTGCGTTCCAGCAGCGACTGATGACCGATATGCAAGGCTCCCATGGTGGGCACGAAACCTATGCGTTCCGCGCCGACCAGCTTACGCCAGGCACGATACTCAGCGACTGACTCAAACACTCTCATCGGTAGGATTCCACCAGCGCAGGGAACTCACCCGTCACCACGTCACTGTGATAGTGATTCACAGCATCACCCACAACGTTGTAGCCCGCGGCGTAATGGCGGAGGAATTTAGGTTTGAAATTCGGGTTCACGCCTAACAAGTCCTGCAACACCAGCACCTGACCATCTGTGTTGGGACCGGCACCGATGCCAATAGTAGGAATGCCAACCGCTGCCGAAACACAACCGCCAAGTTTTGTGGGCACGCATTCCAGCACCAGTGAGAAACAACCAGCCGCTTCGAGCTTGCGGGCACTGTCAATAATCTGCGCGGCGCGGGCTTCATCCTTGCCCTGTACCTTGTGGCCCCCCAGGTTATGAATAGACTGCGGGGTCAGGCCCAGATGTCCCATCACCGGCACACCGGCATCAACAATATGACGAATGACTTCCAGCTGATGGGTATCACCTTCAATTTTGACCGCATGGGCACCTGCCGCCATCAACCGGTGAACGGTTTCCATGGCATAGGGCAGCCCCTTACTGCAGGACAGAAATGGCATATCGGCGACGATGAATTTATCGCCTGCACCCCGCGCGACAGCCGCAGTATGCAGCTCCATCATTTCGGTGGTAGCGTGGACTGTGGAATCAAAGCCGTGCATCACCACAGCCAGGGAATCCCCGACCAGCAGGCAATCAACTTCGGTTTCGCTAAGGATCTGGGCTGTCCAGTGGTCGTAGCAGGTCACCATGGAAATTTTTTCCCGGTTCTGCTTTTTCTTGGCAAAGTCCTGGATTTTCATCGTCATTCTCCCTGAGAACCCGATCTGTCCAGTTATGAAAACGCCAGGTCAGCACTCATTGTGCTGTCGACTTGCCTCTTCGGTAGGTCCGTCGGTACCTGTCCATAACACTGGATCAAGTCCTGCATGCTTTTATCAGTATTTTTAATATCTTTTGTCTTTGTCCCCGTTCAATACGGGCTTCCTGCATGACGACCGGAAGCACCTGAATCGAGGCACCGGCGAGATTAGGTGATGAAATTTGGACTGTCCAGCATTTTTGACCGCTGAGCACACGATCTCCATATTTGCTTCAGGGTTTGACCGTTCATGGTAAAAGTGTTCTGCTTTCCCAGACCCTGTACGCTGGGGACTGCAGAACGGACACCCAGTTGCCAGGCAGCAGCTATATAAAATTTTTCATCTGCGAGAAAACGCCATGCGAACCATCCTGTTTCCCCTGTTGCTTTTACTGTCAGTGCAGATCAGCGCCGCTGACCTGATTGAACAGGCACCAGAACGACTGAAGGCCTATCTGAAGATCGATACGATCAATCCACCGGGCAACGAAACCCGGGGCGTGAAGTGGCTTGCAGCCATACTGGACGAAGCAGGAATCCCCTATGAAACCGCTGAATCGGCTCCGGGCCGGGGTAACATCTGGGCCCGCCTGAAAGGCGGCGATGAGCCAGCCCTGGTATTGCTGCATCATATCGATGTGGTGCCGGCAGATGCCGCCCACTGGGATGTAGACCCGCTGTCGGCAGCCGTGAAAGATGGTTATATCTACGGCCGCGGCGCCATAGACACCAAAGGGTTAGGAATCACTCACTTACAGGCCTTTCTGGCATTACATAAGTCCGGCAGAAAGCTGAGCCGAGACGTGATCTTCATGGCGACGGCCGATGAAGAAGCGGGCGGTTTTTATGGCGCCGGATGGATGGTGAAAAACCACCGGGAAGCCTTCCGGAACGCCGGCTATCTCATCAACGAAGGCGGCAGCGGCGCACTCATCGGCGATACCCCGGTGTTTCGAATCGAGGTAACGCAGAAGGTACCGCTCTGGCTGCGCCTCACCGCGACCGACACACCTGGACACGGGTCGAGCCCGCGCCTGACAAGTTCGGTCAACCGCATCCTGCGCGCCGGCAATCGCATCGCCGAAACGCAGTTCGAGCGACGGCTGATTCCTCCGGTACAGGCAATGTTCGAGGCGTCCGCGCCGTTCTACAAGGGCGAGATGTCGAAAAAGCTGGCCAATATCAGCGAAAACGTGACGGACAACGACTTCGTCACTGCATTGCGCATCGAACAACCCGGCAGCGCGGCGCTGCTTTCCAACACCTGCTCGATTACACGACTCGAAGGCAGCAACAAGATCAATGTGGTCCCGCCGACAGCGGCCATGGAACTCGACTGCCGCCTGCTACCTGACCAGGACCCGGATGCGTTTATCGACCTGCTGAAGGTGGTCGCGAACGACCCCAACATCAAATTCGAGAAGATCATGGCATTTACGCCGGCGGTGAGCAGTACCGATACCCCGCTGTTTCGCGCAATCAGTGCGACGCTGGATTCGAATTTTCCGGGTATGAAAATCATCCCTTCTGTCTCGACAGGTTTCACCGACAGTCACTTCATGCGCGACATCAATATTACAAGCTATGGCTTCGCACCGTTCCTCTACTCGGAAGATGCCAAACCCGGCGTGCACGGCAACAACGAGCGGATAAACGTCGAGACATTCAACAAGGGCGTTCAGGTCATGACGGATTTCGTTATGCGTTTCGCTACGGAGGACAAGTGAGCGACGTGAATCATGCATGGACCCTGGCCAGGAAGCCGCCGGAAGGCTGGCCGACAGAAGGTGACTTTGCCTGGAACGAATTCCCGATTGCGGAACCGGCGCCAAACCAGGCGCTCGCGCGTACCATTTACCTGTGGCTCGCTCGCTACCAATGGGGGCGACGCAGGGACGGCGTCGAGGCGCCCGGTGACGTTTGCCACGGCCGGACTGTCTCACAGATCGTGAAGAGCCGACATTCGGGCTATGCCGAAGGCGACTATGTCTTCAACACCAACGGGTGGCAGGAGTACGGCCTGCTCGGCGATGGCATCTCCGTTTTCAACTACATGTCCCCGCGCGTGATCGACCCGGCGCTCGCGCCGATCT
>JAGRIO010000314.1 GCA_020443225.1 Pseudomonadales bacterium | reverse complement strand
ATTCAAAGTGACGCGCAAGAAAGCAACCGAAAAGGCTTTCACGGGCGAGTACTGGGATGAGAGCGCGCCGGGTATCTACGCCTGCATCTGCTGTGGCAATCCCTTGTTTGATGCTGCCACTAAATATGATTCCGGCACTGGCTGGCCGAGCTTCTGGGCACCGGTTTCAGATGAAGCGACGGCGCTGCGGGATGACCGAAGTCTCTTTATGAAGCGTACTGAAGTAGTCTGTTCTCAGTGCGATGCTCATCTGGGTCATGTGTTTACCGATGGTCCCGCACCGACCGGGCAGCGGTTCTGCATGAATTCAGCAGCCCTGAAACTCGAGCCTCCGGAAAGTGAGATCTGAATGGTATCCAGGCTGTTAACCATGTCCAGGCTGACAAGTCTTTGTCTGATAGCACTGTTGCTGGTGCTTACAGCCTGTAGTTCAGGTGACGCAGAGGTTGAAGCCGCCATGTTGAGTGCTGAACGCCGGGTCAGTGAGCTTGAAAGTGCACTGAGTAATGGCACTGTCCGCAATGCAACTATCATCACTCAGTATGCCAGTCTGCTTAGCCAGAGCCGGCCTGAGCTTGCGCCATTGCTCAGTGAGCTGAAGAAAGATGCGACCACACAGGGTCCGCTGTTCAAGAGCATTAAGAGCCGTCTGGTAGCCGTTCAGGACGGTACAGAATCCTTTGAGAACTGGACTGACAAGGTTGCCGAGCTGGAAGCCATTCAGGCTGCCGCCAATATCGCCGTCTATAACGATGCACTGTCAGATACGGTAAATGTTATTGCTGATCTGTCTGACGGTCAGTTTGCCCGGGTCGCGGCAGTCAGCCAGGAAGCCGAGCTGAAGATGAATCAGGCCGAAGATTTCGGTGCGGGCAGTCAGTACATAGGCAATCCGCATTACGGTTACTGGTCCCATGGTGCCGGGGGTTCCTTCTGGGCCTGGTATGGCCAGTATCATTTCTTCAGCAGTCTGTTTGGTGGCCGGCCTTACTACTATCACGACTGGGCTGGCCGTCGCGGTTATTCTTATTACAACGATGTCGGCCGCAACACCTATACCTCCCGTAAGCAGTGGCAGAGCCAGACGGAAACTGAAAACCGTGCCCGTAAACAATTTGGTGGTAGCAAATTTCAGAGCCCCTATTCCAGGTCACGTCAGGGTGCTTCAGGTCTGAGTAAGCAAAGCACCGCCGTTCAGAAATCGGCTTTCCGAAGCAGTTTCAGCAAATCCGGCAGCAGCAGTAGCAGCAAATTTGCCAGTGGTACCCGCAACAGTGATTTCCGGACGTCCAAGGGAGTGTCCCGTGGCAAATAGCAGAACCAACGATGAGGATAACAAACCATGAGCGAACTGATTGGCTTTGACAGCGTTGATCTGTATATCTACCAGATTCTGGCTATTGATCTGGTGATCGCGGTTGCGATGATCTCCGGCCTGCGTTTTATCACCGGTCTGGTTGCCAATGTCGACAGTGCTGAGGAGCTGGCATCACGAGACAATTTTGCCTTTGGTGTTGCCATGGCTGCGGGTATTGTCGCGCTGGCGCTGATGCTGACGGGCGCGATTTCAGGGGACCCGGCAGTTTCGTATGTGAAAGAGGCTGCCAATGTGGCGATGTACGGCGTTCTGGGTTTGGTTCTGATCAAAACCGGGCGTCTGATTCAGGACAAGCTGATTTTTCGTGAACTACCGGTACAGGCCAGAATCAGAGACGGCAATCTGGCTGCAGCACTGGTCGATGCCGCTAACACGCTGGCCATTGGCCTGACCCTGCGGGCCGTGATGCTGTGGGTGGAAAGCGATTCAGTTAACGGTTTACTGGTGGTAGTCGCCGCCTTCGTTGCGACCCAGTTATTGCTGGGTCTGGTCAGCTATTATCGTATGGCGGTCTTTGCCCGTCGTAATCCCGGGGCGACCCTGCAGGGCGCGCTGGCTGATGGTCATGTGGCGGTCGCAATCAGATTCCTGGGTCATATGGTTGGTGTGGCTCTGGCCCTGACGGCGGCATCCGGTGTCGTGTCCTATACGATGGATACTCTGGCGCTGGCGCTGCTGCTCTGGTTTGCCGTCACGGTGCTATTCACGGTACTCGTATCTCTGTTCGCTATTATTGCCAGAAACATCATTCTGATGGGCATCAACGTGGTGGAAGAGGTTGATCAGCAGCACAACATCGGTGTCGCCGCCATTGAAGCAGCTGTTTATATTGCAGTCGGACTGTTCTTCGCCGCTTTGTTCGCCTGAGATCCCCGATGAGCGCGGATGCGGCTGTCCGGGGACGTCAGCTATTTGTCCATGATGTCTTCCTGATAGGTATTATGGCGGTTCTGGCCGCCTGCGGGCTGATTTACGAGTATCTGTTGTCGCACTACGCCGCGCGTATTCTGGGTACGGTTGAAGCGGCTATCTATACCATGATCGGGTTGATGATCGTTTCCATGGGGCTGGGCGCCTTTGCGGCGCGATTAATCCGCGAGCCCTTCACAGCATTTGCGTTTCTGGAATCTGCGATCGCCTGTCTGGGTGCTGCATCGGTGCTGATGATTGCCGCGGCAGTGGCGTTCAGTGCTCAGTTACCTCAGGTACTGGCAGATACCTTCAGCCTGCCACCGGACCTTGTTCCAAGGGGCGGCATGATAGCCAGCCTGAATCAGTTTGCGCGCTTGTTACCCTATGCCTTTGGCATTGTGGTCGGTTTTCTGATTGGTATGGAAATTCCCCTTATTGCCCGTGTCAGGGAACAACTCTATGGTGAGCACCTGGAACACAATATCGGCACCATCTACGGGGCAGATTACATTGGCGCGGGTATTGGCGCGGCGATCTGGGTCAGCATCATGTTATCGCTGGATATTACAGAGGCCGCCGTCTGGACTGCCAGCGCCAATCTGCTGGCAGGTCTGATCTTTCTTCTGCGTTACCGTCAGCGAATCGGACGGTTTCCACTGCTATTGCTGATTCATGGATTGGTTCTGGTGTTGATTCTGATCATGGCCCAGACCGGGGACCGGTGGATGCGTATCATGACCAACATGCTTTATGCCGATGAAGTGGTCTTCGATCATTCCAGTCACTATCAGCATTTCGCACTGACAGAACGATATCTTGCCAGCCGATCAGAACCGGTTTATGGATTTTTCCTTAACGGCCGTTTGCAGTTCTCTTCTCAGGATGAGCATATCTATCATGGCATGCTTGTCTATCCGGCCATGATGGTCGCGGATCAGGTGCGCCGGGTACTGATTATTGGCGGTGGTGACGGACTGGCATTGCGGGATGTGCTGCGTTTTGACCCGGAACAGGTCACGCTGGTGGATCTGGACGCTGCGCTGACTGAATTTTTTACTGCTGGCGACAGTAGTGAGTCGTCAGAAGCTGCAGGTTCAGAACAACGTCAGTACTATCAGCGTCAGATGGCGCACTTAAATCAGCACAGTTTTGACGATCCACGGGTTGAGGTTATCCACAATGATGCGTTCATCGAGGCCGACCGCCTGCTGAATGAAGGTCGCCGGTATGATGTCATTCTGGTGGATCTGCCGGATCCCAGCCATCCGGATCTCGACCGTCTCTATTCCGATTATTTCTACCATCGTCTGGGTCAGTTACTGACAACGCAGGGGGCACTGGCAGTTCAGTCTACATCACCATTTCATGCCCGTAAGGCATTTATATCGATCGGTAAGACCCTGAGTGCAGCCGGCTTCAGCCAGGTGGAACAGTATCGACAGAATGTGCCCAGTTTTGGTGAATGGGGCTGGAGTATAGCGACCCATCAGCAACCGGCAAGAAAGACACTTATGGGCTATAACGAGTTACCTGTGGCGCATCCCTGGCTGACCCGGGATCTGCTGATTGCAGCCTTTGAGTTTCCTGCGGATTTTTACCGTGACAGGGATGACATCAGTGTCAACAATCTGGGCACGAATACCATATTTCGCTATCACTCAGAAGCCTGGCAACGGGATATGGGTATCTATCAGAATTAATGCTGAACAAATCGTTGACATAATATGTCGCGAGGGTAAACTGGGCTACATTGACATAATATGTCGGCAGCCCGTCATAGATGTCGATTCGACAAGAAAGGAGAATTCATGAATACACAGGACCTGGCAATCCGGCTTTCAGATATTTCCAGCTTTGAGGGCTATCAGTTTGAATGCCAACCCATACCCGGTGAGGTAGAGGTTCTGCAGATAACCGTCGGTGAATACGAAGAAATTCCCGCCTATCTGTCAGTCACCGATACCCAGATTTTGTGTATCACTTATCTGTTTGAGGAAAGTGGGGTCAGACAGGACAAGCGGGTCAGGATGCTGGAAGAAATGCTGGAGCTGAACATACCCATGCCGCTTTCCTCATTTTCGAAGATAGGTGATCGATACGTGATATTTGGTGCCCTGTCGGTCAGCTCGTCGATCGAGGACATTTGTCACGAACTGATATTGCTGACAGAGAATGCGGCAGAAGCCCTGACAGCACTGGAAGAATTCATTAGCTAGTCCC
>JAGRIO010000313.1 GCA_020443225.1 Pseudomonadales bacterium | reverse complement strand
TCAGGTTGGGGCGTTTTGGCGGTGGTGACAGCTGCAGCGGCGCCAGTGGATAGTTCAGTTCAGTACCGGTATTTCCCAACTGCACTTCGTGGCGGTCGGGTGCTTTATAACCCAATTTGCCAGCCATTTTGCGGGCCGTGACCCCTTTATACAGCGGTACTGCTGCCGCCTGATTCAGCACAGGCCCATAGTTTTCCAGATCACTCCAGGCATAGATGCCCTTTTCCACCACCAGCAGCAGCACCATGGCGGACATCAGCTGCCGGCCAGAGAGAGGAAACTGCCAGTGGGAAATCCGCTCGCTGGTTTTCAGCAATAGCAGATGGAGTAAAAATATCCCTGTACCGAAAACGCCAGACATAAGGTAAGCACCATCACTGGCGCCCAGAGATTGTATGCCGCCTGGCGTCATCATCAGATTGATGACAAAGCCATTGATATGGAAACCGTAAAGATCAAACAATTTGGCATCGGCAAACAAAAACAAATTTACCAGCGCTGATAACAGCCAGATCAGCAACACCCAGCGACCGCCAATCCTCGCTTCCGGGTGATGTGGCCGACCACTGAACCAGAATACTAACAGCGCAGGCAACATGAATATTGCCGGCCCGGTCACCAGTACCAGCGAAGCGAACAGCCAGGTCAGGGATTCAGCAGATTCCGGCAGCCGAATGAACTGACTGAACAGCAGCAGGCTGAGGCAATAGGCGGAACCCAGGTAGAACGCGATAGCTCGGTTATTCACAGTCTGTTCAGATAGTCAAAAGTCAGTAAGACGCAGATGACAGAAAAATCATTCTGCGAATGGCAAAATCTCAGTCACGATACTGACTTTCGTCATATCCGTTTGTTTCAGCGATGGTCTGCCGCGGCGAGGACCAGCACCGCACCGGGATGCCTGCCCAACCACCAGAGCCGCGTGGCACTGGCCAGCGCTACTACAACCAATGCGGTCGTCAGCCCGGTCCAGAATCCTGCCGCTCCCATGGGGGCCATGAACCATCCATAGCCGAGTGCTACGGCAACAGGCAGACCAACAACCCAGTAACCTGTCAGGGTGACCAGCATCGATACCCGGGTGTCTTTGTAACCCCGCAATGCACCTATGGCCGTCGCCTGCAGATTATCAAACACCATGTAGCCGACAATAAACAGCATCAAGCGCTCCGCGAGTTCGGTCACCGCGGCATCGGTTGAGTAAAGATCAGCAATCCAGCTCCGGCAGAAGTAAAGCAATGTGGCCATGACGACCGCGAGCATCAGGCTGGTAGTCACCGCCAGAAGCCCCACACGTCGCGCCGACAGCAGATCACGCGAACCAACATAGTAGCCAATCCGGATAGTCGCCGCCATGCCCAGCGCAAATGGAAACATAAAGGTCAGACCACCGATGTTCATGACGATCGAGTGAGCGGCAACCACTTGTGCCCCGAACCGGCCCAACAGGATGGTCATCAGCGTAAACAATGCGAATTCGAAAAATATGGCACAGCCAATGGGCACGCCTATTCGCATTAAACCGAAAATCCTGTTGGCATCTGGCCACGAGAAAGCTGACCGCCAGCCCGTTTCTTCGTAGCGTTTGCTCAGCACAATGCTCAGCATCGCCAGACATTCAAACCACATCACCACCGCGGTCGCTACACCACAACCAACGCCGCCCATGGCAGGGACACCCGCACCACCGTGTATAAACCAGTAATTCAGGGGTATCTTCAGTAACAGCGCGGAAATTGCCACAACCATCGCCGGCTTGGTGTAACCAAGGCCCTCGCACATAAAGCGAAACACAAAGTAGATCATGATGGCCGGCAAACCGAGGGTACACATCTGCAGGTAAGGTAACGTTACCTTCAGTGCGGCCGGATCAACTTCCAGTAAACGATAAAACGGCGCGGCATTATTAATAAGGACAGCGACCAGCGTTGCAGCAGCCAGCGCCATCCACAGTGCCTGTCGCACCAGCGCCCCGACTTCATGGCGCTTACCCTCTCCGTTCAGTTGCGAAACCGACGGCGTCACAGCCTGTAACACACCCATCATGCCCATAATGACTGGCCACATCACGGCACCGCCCACAGCAACACCTGCCAGATCGGCGGCGCTGACCCGCCCGGCCATCACCGTATCGACCACGCCCATACCCATCTGCGCCAGTTGCGCACCCAGAATAGGCAGGCCCAGCCTGATGAGTAGCAGAAAGTCCTGTAAACGGCTGGTTGCGGTGGCCTGCATGATCGTTGCTCTGAGAATGAAGGACGGATTGTGCCTGCATCAATCAGCAGCCACAACGCTCTTGTTCCGCATATCGGACGGGATGAGTGACGTCGAAAGACCGGAAACCGCTAAACACGGCAGGCGATGAGGCTTCTGACTCAATGAAGCACAGGTTATGGTCAGCGACTTACCGCAGGTCGGGCGGGTTGGAGCGCCTGCCCATAAAAAAACCCCGGCATAAGCCGGGGTTCTTCATTTCTGACTTGGGATAGTTCAGAAAAAGCTCAGATACCCACTTTCAGTCTGGCGTACCAGATGCGGTTACGTGGGTCGTACAGTGAAGTCTCCAGACCACCCAGGGTGATCAACTGAGGTGCTTCCTCGTCAGTGAGGTTGATCACACCCAGCTGAACCGTGGCATGGGCATCAAACGGCAGACTGTCAGTCGAGTAGCTGTACTGCAGATCCCAGGTAATCTGAGAATCAAAGGTACTCGGACAGTGAGTCGCTGAATTGATACCGAACAGCCCTGCTATGCCGGCATTGCCTTCACAGAATGAGCGGAACGGATCGCCGTCAAGAATGTCATCAACCTTGGAGGTATAACGACCATACAAGACCACCTGATGTTCATCCATGTTCCAGGAAGTACGGAAGTTAGCCTTCCATTCCGGTGTTGGAGGAACTGCGGCAGTATTGTTGTTTCGCTTACCCGCGCCTTCGGTCTTGGTGCCGTCGAAGCTGGTGAAATCGTAAGCCATGGTGTAGGTAGAATCGACACCAAAGTTGAAGTCACCCCATTCGGTTGGCCAGTCATAGCTGACAGAAAGATCGAAACCTTCCCATTCCATCGACTGCGCATTCAACTGGTCCGTGAGAACGAGTTGAATCTGATTCGACACAGGACTTCTGATGACCAGTTGCTGATTTGCCGGGTCGTTAACCCAACCAGCCAGACCAGCTGCATCAGCTGAATAGCCAGCAGCTACTGCAGCATCGCGGTCAGCATTCAGGATTTCCTGTGCTGCAGGACGGATAATGCGGTCTGTAAAATCGAAGTACTTGTAGTCAAAGTCGATTCGCAGTGCATTTTCCAGCAGGAACAGCGTAAAGCCCAGGTTGTAGATATCTGCTTCCTCAGGTCGCAGTGTTGGTGTACCGCCGGTGGTACGGGCAACAAACGCTGACGTACCAAGGAAGGGATCACCGATCTGAGACAGACCCTGTAAGGTCGGTGGCGCATACAGCTGGACCAGGTCAGGAGCAATAAACGACGTGTTGAAGCTGGCCCGGATGGACAGCATATCCAGCGGCGTATATCTCACACCCAGACGATAGTCAGTGTGATCCAGATCTTCCGGTGAACGGTCTTTAACCATTTCTGTACGGATAGACGCGTCAACTTCAACCATGTCGCCGAAAGGTACCCGCACTTCACCAAACAGTGCAGTGGTCTGACGATCTTCAACATAGTCAGGACTACCGACACCGATCCAGAGATCCAGTGAGTTGGAGATAGTATTGGCATCCACATCCAGTTCTTCGTCACGATACTGAATACCGAAGGCACCCTGTACCATGTCAGAACCTATTTCAAACAAATCGCCCGCCAGTACCGTTTCAAATATCATCAGCGTCGTAGTAGCAACGTCTGGTGTATCAAACGCGATCTGGTCATAGACATCTGGCGTATTGATCTGATTGGGATCAGTCTGCAGCACACCACCGGAACAGTCACGATTCACACACGCATAGTTCTGGGTAGTGAACGGGTTAAACCAGGCCTTACGTGAGGATGCATTAGCCTCGTCACGCACCAGCAGGGAACCTTCAATACCAGACTGAATAGCAGACAATGATTCCGAACGTCCCCCTATCTGACTCAGCATTTCCGACCAGACGAGGCTGGAATAACCAGACCAGCTGTCAGAAATATCATAGTCAAGCTGGGTAACACTGCGGATAGTACGGAGCTTACCGTTTGCAGCACCATTACTGCTACCGTCACCGTTCAGGCGGTTGGGACCAACAAATGGGTAACCAACCGGACGCCAGTCTGACATCAGCACGTCTTCATTGAAGGCGATACCGGCATTCGGGTCAGTACCGGCGACAATGACGTCATTCAGGCCGTTACCATCCAGGTCGACGGTTCCGCGATCAGGAATGCCGTCACCATTGGCATCCTGAGCGTACAGCAGCTGATCACCATCACCAGGTTCATATCTGCCATCTGAATCGACGTCGATAAAGGCCCGGTATGGGTTACCCGGGTTATCACCGGGAACCGCTGTCAGTTCAGGAATACGAC
>JAGRIO010000312.1 GCA_020443225.1 Pseudomonadales bacterium | reverse complement strand
TCGATAAATCCTGGCGCAAGGCAGGCCCCCTGACCATCGATTTCAGTCTTGCCGGGTCCGGCTTCACCAACCTCAGTGATTTTGCCGCCGGCGATCCCCACATCACCTGCAAAGCTTTCAGTGCCGGTACCATCCAGTATCCGCACGTTACGTATAACGAGATCATTCATTCTCTGGTCCTCTGTGTTGTGCAGCCACTGGCCCGGGATCGTTAGCGGCGCGTCGCCGGTGTGTCTCTCTGGTTAACTGCAGGATGCCGGATTTTCTCATAATCCATAGCGCGCCGGGTTAACCCTGATCCATTCGCCAATCTTCTCGCCGATCATAATACAGGTAAGATTTGTATTGGCACGAGGTACAAAGGGCATGATGGCGCCGTCAGCGACAATCAGGCCATCGGTTTTTCTGGCGCAGCCGTACTGATCGACAATGGCCTCCGGATCTTCCGCTGGCCCCATTTTCACTGTGCCGCAGGGATGGTAGCCGCTGGCAGAGAACTTCCTGACCAGTGCATTGAGCGTCTCGTCGTCCCGACCCCGGGAAGGATCAGGAAAGCGGATGCCGGTAATCATATCCGCGAGCGGTCCCGTCTCAGTAAACCGGAATATGTCTTTCATACACTGAACCAGCCGGGCAGCATCCCTGTCGTCTTCACAGAACCTGTTTTCAATCAGCGGCAAGGCATGTGGGTCACTGCTGGTCAGCGTTATCTGCCCCCGCCCATACTGATATTCAACCACGCCGGCGACAGAGAAGCGGGGCGGCTCACCTGCGCGGCTGGCGAAGCTGATCTGTTCGATCTGAAGATCGTTGCGTTTGTCTGAACCCTCGCAGGTATAACGCAGAATAGTCTGTATCAGCGGCGAATCCTGATCGATCACAGCACCATCGTTGACGTCAGCGACGACCGATAAAGCAGGGTGGTCACAGAGATTCTGGCCTATTGCCGGTATGTCTTCGACGACATCAATGCCGTGTTTCTGCAACTGCGCGGCAGCACCCAGTCCGCTGCGCATCAGAATGACTGGTGACATGATGGCACCGGCGCAAAGCGCAACGGCACGGGCGTGAATGTGTTCAATACTGCCGTCAGGTAATTCTACTTCAGCGCCGGTACAGCGGTGCTGATTAATCAGCAGGCGCCGGACATGGCGCTCGCCCTGAATGGTGAGATTATCTCGCAGACGCGCTGGTGCAAGATAGCCAATGGCACATGAGAGTCTCAGCCGCCCGGTTTTGTTCATCGGCTGTGGGCCGGCACCACAGGCGTAGGGGTCATTGCCATCCGGACATTCGGGGTAGCCCAGAGCTTCGGCGCTGGCGAGAAATGCCTGGTGTTGGGGTAACAGTTCGTGATGCTGGTAGCGCCTGACCGTAATGGGGCCGGCATCTCCATGGTAGGGTTCAGATCCGTAATCCAGATCGCGTTCCAGCCGGTTGAACGCCGGCAGGACCTTCTCCCAGGACCACTCAGGGTTCCCCAGTGAAGCCCATTCGTCGTAGTCTTCCGGGATGCCCCTTAATGCAATGGTTGTATTAACCGAGCTGGAGCCACCGACCACTCGCCCCCTGGGAAAGGGTGACTGACGCTGACTGGTTGGCCAGTAGCTCATCCCCCAATCGTGGCGGGTGTAAGAATTGTTATGGCTGTTCTGCAGATCAAAAGGCGTCCCTGCCAGTGTTTCATAGTCCGGTCCCGCATCGATCAGCATGACATTCAGGGCCGGGTTTTCGGAAGCCCGCGCCGCGAGGGCGCAACCGGCACTGCCGGCCCCAATCACTAACAGGTCAATCATGGCTTACTCCTGCAGACTGAAGCCTTCACGTTGCACGGGTTTAACGCCGGCAACGTTGATCAGCGACTCAACACAATCCCGGACAGATTCATCCATCGGCCGGAAGGTTACCGGCAATACGGCCCGGATCCGGTCATTGCGTAGTTCGATGCCGGCCCAGATGCGGCGAAGCTCTGCCTCGCGGGCCTGGATTCTTTCCGGGAACGGGTCTGTGATCTCCGGTACGGCGAAGCCCAGTTCAGGCAGCAGCCGGTCGATGTCAGCACAGATATCTTCCACATTACGCATCTCTGTCGACCAGGCGATGTAACGTTCACCATTGGCGACGTTGACGCTTTCCAGCAAACCTATGTGGCACTCAGCATCATCGCGGACGTCAACCACCATCCATGGGCGGTATGCACCATTCTGGTAGTACTTACCCAGTAACATGGTTTCGATATTGTGCTGCCAGGGCCCCATATCTTTCTGGTGGGCCGATAAAATGGGCCCAACGTTATCGGCAGGACAACAGGTGATGGCATCCCAGGTACCATTTTTCTCTGCCGCCTCGGAAAACGCCCGCTGTGCGATCACCTTGCCCATGGAATAACCCTGACCACGTTCCGGCGTTCGTTTGGGATTCTGTTCATCAGGATAGCGATCTTCATAGCATACGGGTCGTTTAACCAGTTCCTGGATGTCTACCTCAGAAATCACCGCTGCAATACTGGAGGTCACGATGAGCCGTGAGACGGTGCCGGAAAGATTGACGCTGTTAATGATGTGATCGCAAACACCCTGGACATATGCCGGATCATCATAGGTGCTGACGTGAGAGACATGGCAGACGCCATGACAGCCGGCGAAAATTTCATCGAAGCAGCCGGCGTTATCGAGATCGGCACTGTGCAGGGTCAACCGGCCTGTGGCATAGCCCGGCATATTCTTCAGAAAACCGACCTTTGTGTCATCGTTTGCGTCCCTGACACAGGCGCGCACCCGGTAACCCTTGTCCAGCAGTTTACGGACTACCCATCCGCCAATAAATCCTGCGCTGCCTGTGACGGCAATGGTGCCGCCTTTTGGAACTGGTGCCATGGTGATCTCCTGTAATGATGTCGAGGCAGTATAAACGAGTGTCTGAGCTGCACGCGAGTCCTGCGCCTGTCCGCCCCGTGCATATGCCACAGGACTATAAGGCAGGAAGCAAAAATTCTTTTTGCCCTGTAATCTGATCAGCCAGAATATTGGTCGTTGTTCCGGATTCGGTGATGACTTCTGTGGAGTTCATTCTGTACATTCTGGCTGGTGCCGTTGTTGGCCTGGCGGTTGGCATTACAGGCGTCGGTGGAGGTTCGCTGATGACGCCGATGCTGCTGGCTTTTGGCTTTCCTCTCAATGTAGCTGTTGGCACCGACCTGATGTATGCCGCAGTGACCAAGGGTGGTGGCGTCATCGCCTATGCCCGCCAGCAGGCCGTACGCTGGGATCTGGTTGGTCTGTTGGCGACAGGGGGCTTACCTGCCAGTGCAGTTTCGGTTGCCGTTCTTAAATACGGGTTTGAATCACCTGATCAGTACACGCAACTGATATCCACTGTACTGGGCTTTACGCTGATTCTTACTTCGCTGGCCATTGTATTCCGTCACCGGCTGGCCCGACTGGGCGGTGACTGGGCGGCAGCAGGGGCTCGAAAATTGTGGCTCATGCCAGCTATGGGCGCTGTACTTGGGGTATTGGTGACCTTCTCATCCGTCGGTGCTGGTGCGATAGGAACAGCTATTCTGATGATGTTCTACCCACGTCTGAAAGCCCTCCGGGTTGTAGGCACGGACATTGCCCACGCGGTTCCACTGACCCTGTTTGCTGGCATGGGGCACCTGTTCCTGGGGAATGTGGATTTTCTGTTACTGGGAGCCTTATTGCTGGGTTCTTTGCCGGCGGTCAGTCTTGGTGCGCGGCTTGGTAAACTGATTCCCGACACGGCCATGCGTCCGGTTCTGGCAACCATTTTATTTGGAGTGGGGGTTAAGGTCGGATTTTTCTGAGCCAGGACTCAGGGAGCAGGGTTGCTTTAAGGGTAGTGCACCACGCTGGCAACCACTTCATCCTCATATTTCAGGGTGCAGCCCCATTTAATGCCTGGCAAAGAGGATTCGATGACTGTCAGGCTCCGGTGTGCTCCATCCTCTCCCCAGCGTTGATTCTGCAGATTCAGTTCGACTGAAAACATCGGATTAACGTGGGTATACATACGGGTGAACGATGCCATGGTCAGAGCAGGGTCGCCGGGTTCAGCGGAACAGATCTCGCTGATCTCACGGAACTCCGGCAGGAACACGAAATAGCCGTAGGTCGCCAGAAAGGTGACCGCTGCAGTTATTGCATGTCCCGCCCATTTCATTTGCTCATTGCCTCGTCCCTTAACCCTGCCGTTTTCTGCATTTCGCGTGATGTCTGTTTTGCGGTACTGTGTCAGCAGCAGGGAGCGTCGCTGTCTGCGGTGACATCCGCAGGACCGCAGTCAAACAGTCCAAAGTGGTGTGATTCGTCACCCTCGATACGAAAGTACGGGGCAAAGCGAGTCTGAGCCAGCATACGTGCCGTGTTGCTGCACACCAGCATCGGTTTGCCACGAACAAACCGGTGGTGATCGTCCAGGTCAAAATAGTGAGTCGCTTCCGCAATGCCACCCAGATACCAGGCAACCTGTCCGTAGTCCTCGCAGCGGTCTTCCAGATCCAGCTTAAAGGCACGGATA
>JAGRIO010000311.1 GCA_020443225.1 Pseudomonadales bacterium | reverse complement strand
CAGGTGGGCTGTCCAATCTGAATCTGGATATGAGTCAGGTCTATGATTACAGAGAAAATGCGAAAGGAATTTTCTCCGGACCATTTTCATACGCGTTAAGCTTTACGGCGTTTTCTGCAGCGCCATTTCTTTTAGCATATGCTCTCTATTTGAACCGGATCAGTTATATCGTAGTCGCTACGTTCATCATTGTGATGTTATTCGCGTTCACCGGGCATAAGTTTATGTTGGTTTCATCGGTGATGATTGCAGCTGGATATCTACTCTTCCTCTTTCGTGTAAATGCCCGTCGAAGGTGGTTTTACTGGGGGGCAGCATTACCTGTGGCAATTGCAACGTCCATGTCATACTTGCCACAGTATGAGATTGTGGGAAGCTTGTTTGTCCGACGTATTTTCTTCGTCCCCGCCCAACTGAATTTTATTTACTATGACTTCTTTTCCGAAGCAGGTCATACCTACCTTTCGGCGTTACTGCCATTCATCGAACTGAAACCGTTCGCAGTCGATTATGGACTAGCAATAGGTAAGTTTTCTGGCCATGAAGGTGCAAATGCATCGAATGGATTTCTCGCAACCTCATATATGCACTTTGGCATTTGGGGAATGATGGCGTTTTCACTTATCGTCGGTATATTGATAAAGGGACTGGACAGTCTGGTGCGCAATGAAAACCAATCAATGTTTGTGGTTTGTGCAAGCATTGTGTCATATCGTGTGATGTTGGTAGAACTGGATTTAACTACAGCACTACTGACTGGTGGTGTATTTCTAACATTGATTTTGCTGTGGCTGATGTTGCGCAGTATCGATTCAGCGCATTGACGTAATGAAAATTGCTGCACTCACCGAAAGACTCTACAATCCTGAACGAAAGTCACGCGTCACAGAGTCTGTACCAGAAGCAGAACTGCTGGCGTCGGGAACCCGCCGGATTGGAATCCTCAACCACTGTTATTTAGCTCATACATCTTTATATTCACTTTTATGCCTTTGGTATTAGTAGTTCTGTTGCTGATTCCGCGGGGCAGAGAGTTACGCCTCTGGGTAGTTTTGTTCGCCTCCATAGTCTTTTATGGGTACTGGAAGGTTGAGTATCTGTCGCTGCTACTTGGTTCGGTTGTGGTTAACTACTTCATCGGTAATTGGTTGGCGGCGACACAAAGCAGGCATAAAAGGTGGGTGCTAACAGGTGGTATTGTCTTCAATTTATCGCTGTTGGCTTACTTCAAATATGTAAATTTTTTTATAGAAATAGTTAATCAGCTGACAGGAAGTCAGTGGCCATCATTGGGTGTAATACTGCCGCTGGCGATTTCGTTTTATACCTTCCAGCAAATTGCTTACATCGTTGATAGTTATTCCAACTTAGTTGAGGAGCGTAGTTTCTCCAACTATCTTCTATTTGTTTGTTTCTTCCCACAGTTGATCGCCGGTCCGATTGTTCATCATAAATGGTTGATGCCACAGCTAAAGAGTATCGTTAATAATCCACTTCGATGGAGAAATTTTCTCGGCGGGTTATTATTGTTTACCCTGGGGTTGTCTAAAAAGCTGCTAATCGCCGATAGTCTCTCTCCTTATGTGCAGGATACGTTCGATAGTCCAGATGTGTTAACGCAGTCATCACTACTGATGACCTGGGCCGCTGCATATGCATATACGCTGCAGTTGTATTTTGATTTCTCGGGTTATGCAGACATGGCTATTGGACTGGGCTTTATGTTCGGCATTGCTTTGCCACAGAACTTTCTTTCTCCGTACAGAACCTCAAACATCATCGATTTTTGGAGAGGTTGGCATGTTACATTGTCAAATTTCCTTAGGGATTATCTGTATATTCCATTGGGTGGGAACAGAAAAGGTGAAACCCGACGCTACGTTAATCTGTTTCTCACTATGCTATTGGGTGGCTTATGGCATGGTGCCGGCTGGACCTTTGTCATTTGGGGAGCATTGCACGGTACCTATTTGACGATCAATCATTTGTGGCGACACATATTCGATATGAATAATGGTTTCTTTCAGACGTTGCCTTACAAAATATCCTGTTTCCTGCTAACGGCACTAGCGGTCATAGTTGCTTGGGTTTATTTTCGTGCAACGAGTGTTGAAGTTGCTAATCATATGGTCACTGTAATGTTCTCAGGTGATCTGGATTGGGGGCATCTTGCGAGCATTCCTCAGCAGGTTTATGTGCTCTTTCTGTTAGGTACGGTTATTGCTGCATTTCCTCTTCGTGCCATCTCAATTGCCTTGCTGGCAGTTCCATTGGCACTTGCTGAGGAGCACTACAAAGAATATGGCCATTTAAAACTCGCTATTGGTCACCAATGGATCGTATTTGTATTTGCTGGGATGCTAATGACTCTGTGTATATTTGCTCTTGCTGAACCGATGGAATTTATATATTTCCAGTTCTGATAATGCTGTGAACACTATGGACAAACTATTTAGTTATTTCGCAGGTCTATTGCTGGCATTTGCGCTTCTCGCTCTGCTGGTCGATATGCCGATGGAAGAACGATTCGCGGAAATCAGAGCTGATAACGGTAAGTATCCCTGGGTTTATGAGCAGCTCACGCAGGATGACGAATTGCAAATCGCCATTATTGGCAGTTCCCATACTCTTAATGGCGTTGATGACATGTTGCTTTCCAGGCTACTGAATACCAAGACGCAAAATCTGGCAGTTTCTTATATGGGAAGGGACATGCAATTTCTCATTCTGAGTGAATTGCTCAAGCATCGGAAGGTATCTGCGATTATTCTTGAAGTCGATACATTTGAGGGCCGACTCGGGCACAATTACTTTGGTTTGGTCGCTGATTTCGTTGATGTTCAACCGCTGCAACCCTATTTGAGCCTTCGAGTCTTCGATAATTTGTACAATTACTTCTGGATACGGACGAAAAAATTGTTCAGCTATTTTCGTGTTAGTAGAGATGACAAGGAAGCAACGACTTGGAATTCTGTGAGTGGTTTCTTGCCTCAGGAAGATCAGTACGACAAAGCAACTTTGTTGGAGCGTAGTAAACAGGTGAATGTAAAGCACAACAGACTTCCTGAAAGCCTGGAAGCGCTTGAATATTCACATCCATTGTACTTTCTTAGCAAAATATGTGAGCTTGCCAAGACTTCGAATACAAAAATAGTATTTAACTATCTGCCTGGGTTTAAAGCACCTTCGGAACCATATCGCATGGCGTATTACCAAAGATGTGGCACGGTGTTATTACCTTCTGCGAGCCTTCTTTCAGAGCCTCAGTACTGGTCTAATGTTACTCATCTGAATCCTGTTGGTGCAGAAAAAAATACGAGAGAACTTGCCATCCAAATTCTTGAAAATCGCGATATGAATCAAGTTCTTTCGACAAAGTGAAACAGCTTATTCAGCGCGGCGATACCCATCCAGACGGCAGAGAAGAGTCAGACCAGGTATCAGGTTATTAAGTTTGGGATTCTATGTGAAAGCAGCAATCAAAAATCTCACAATCAGAGTACCTGAACAAATATCAGTCAGCATATAACTCCAATTGGAAGTGAGACTAAAATTGGGATGTTTACACCTTAATGAGACTATCTTACGGGAGGGTTATTCCATCGCTGTGGAAGGAGTCAGCTCACTGATCGGGGTCAATATCCTTTTTTAATTCAGGCTTGATACCCATACGCTTGCTCTCAGTTACCAGCTTTCTTCTACTCGGTGGTTTTACTGTCTTTGCAAGGTGCAGGGAATAATCTGGCTACCTTATCCCGCGTGCCTTGTCCGGACATCAGATAGTGCAACTTACTTTTCGGACATTATTCAGACGACAGAACCGATTATAAATTCAGCGCTTTGGAGGATATGCTGTCAGGCACATGGTCCTGAAATCGATTATGTTTCTGCTATTAAACTCCCGACAGTCTTCTAACCGCTCACTCGTTTGTCCGACCAATTCCCCGGTATTGCAATCCGTACTTGCTAATCAGTTCGGGTTCATACATGTTCCGGCCATCGAAGATAATTTTATCTTTCAGTACTGAAGCCAGTTTTTTGAAGTCTGGCTGACGAAATACTTTCCATTCAGTCATGATTATCAGTGCATCGGCATCCTGCAAAGTCGCTTCGGGATTCATCTGGTAGTGAAGGTTGGTCAAATCGATATCAAAAAGCGCTGCCTTGCTCGTTTCGGTAGCTTGTGGATCATATGCTTTTATCGTTGCCCCCGCTGTCAAAAGTTCCTTGATAACTACCAGAGCGGGAGCTTCTCTTACATCATCAGTCTCTGGTTTGAAAGCCAGACCCCAGAGTGCAAAAGTTTTACCGTTAAGATCAGCTCCATAATGTCTTTGAACCTTGCGGACAATAGATAGTTTTTGATACTGATTACGCGCCTCAACAGCTGAGAACAGACCACTTTCGATATTCGCCTCCTTCGCCATTGAAATGAGGGCTCTAACATCTTTGGGGAAACACGAGCCACCATAACCTGCACCGGGGTAAATGAAGCTGTAGCCGATACGTTGGTCAGCGCCGATACCTTTTCGCACCTGTTCTACGTCAACCCC
>JAGRIO010000310.1 GCA_020443225.1 Pseudomonadales bacterium | reverse complement strand
TATTGCTCACTACGGGGTGGTGTTGTGTCGCTGATCAGAAATCAGCCCACTCGTCATCATCATCGAAGTTATTAGCCGGCTGCTGATAGCTGCTGGGAACACTTGCTATTCTGGGAGATACCACTGGTCCCGGTGCCGCAGCCGATGCCATCATGCCGCCAGCAGACATGGAACTGCTGGTGCGGAAGAATTCCATCAGCTTAGCCATGTTCGTTGCCTGTTCGGCCACTGCCTGACTGGCAGCCGTCGCTTCTTCCACCAGGGCCGCGTTCTGCTGGGTCATTTCGTCCATCTGTGAAACTGCGGTATTAACCTGCTCGATACCGGAAGTCTGCTCCTGAGCGGCAGATGTGATATCGGCAATCATGGTGCTGACTTCAATGACAGCCTGTTCGATTTCGTTCAGCGTCTTACCAGATTCATTCACCAGACTGGAACCTTCGGCCACCTTGGTCTCGCTGTTGCGGATTAAATCCTTAATTTCTTTCGAAGCATCAGCACTACGCTGGGCCAGGTTACGAACCTCGCCGGCAACCACCGCAAAGCCGCGACCCTGCTCGCCTGCACGGGCAGCTTCCACCGCTGCGTTCAGCGCCAGCAGGTTGGTCTGGAAGGCAATCTCCTCAATGACACCGATAATGTCGGCAATCTCGTTTGAAGACTTGTTAATGGCCTCCATCGCCGTCACAGCTTTGCTGACCACCAAGCCGCCTTCAGTCGCTTTCTGGCGGGCAGCCTGGGCCAGCGAATTAGCACTGGAGGCATTTTCTGCAGACTGTTTCACCACGCTGGTCATCTCTTCCATGGACGAAGCTGTCTCTTCCAGGGATGATGCCTGCTCTTCAGTACGCTGGCTGAGATCAGCATTCCCGGAGGCAATTTCACTGGCGCCGGTTTTGAGGGTGACAGAAGCTTCGCGGACATTGGTAATTACATCCGTCAGTTTTTCTATGGTGGCGTTAATGCTGGCCTTCATCTGATCGAAGATGCCTTCATAATCAGCATCAATCTTGCGGGTCAGATCGCCGTCAGCCAGAGAATCCATGACTTCCAGAACGTCGCTCAGAGCCGAGTTGACGTTATTCAGCATGGCGTTCAGGCCTCTGGAAAGATTCAGGAAGAAACCACTCTTGCCGCTTTCATCCAACCGGCTGGTAAAGTCGCCAAGATTCGCCGCTTCAACCAGGTGATTGATTTCCTGCTCGATATTTACTTCAGCGGTTCGGTCCTGCCATTCAACTACAGTACCCAGGCGCTCGCCCTGCTCGTTTTCAATGCTGTTGGCGACAACCGTAAGGTGGCGCCCACCCACTTCCATAGCGGCAGAATAGGTGCCCTTCAGGCTTGCCAACAGATTACGCTGATGTGCCGGATCCTTGTGGTAGATATCAATATTGGACCCGATGATCTTGTCAGCAGAAAAGGAAGGCAGGTCGCGCCGCAGGTCGGCTTCCGCATTCTTCATCATCGACTCAACCGACTTGTTCATATAGATCACATTCATGTCTTTGTCGGCGATCATGGTGCCTGTTGATACATTGTCCAGCGCCTGACGGACACGGGCGTTTTCATCGGCGATTCTCTTTTCCGCTTCTGAACGCGCGAGTTCATCAGTAATGTCGAGCCATTCGATAATGGTGCCAATCCGCTTGCCTCTGGCATTCAGCCAGGGCGTGGCAATCAGACTGAAAGTAAACCCGGCAACTTTAATCTCGGTTCTGTAGACGGATTTCAGCTCGGCGATCATCTTGCGCTGGAATGAAGGATCTTTGTGAAATAAATCCACGTTGGTGCCAACCAGACTATTAACGCTGAATGCTGGCAGCGCTGATTTAAGTTCAGTTTCCCTTGCAGATAACAGCTCTCTGGCGCTTTCGTTCAGGTAGACGATGTTGAGGTCATTGTCGGCCATCATCACGCTTGCCTGACAAATTTCCAGTGCCTGTGCCCGGTCAGCAATAATAAGGTTTTCCTCGCGCTCACGAATCTGTGCGGTGATATCAGTGGCGTACTTTACAACCTTAAAGGCTTTGCCCTGCTCATCGAAAATGGGGTTATAGGAAGCCTGAATCCAGACAGTTTCACCATTTTTGTTCTGGCGCGGATATTCAGCCGCATCAAACTCGCCGCGATTCAGTTTTGCCCAGAAATCCCTGTAGGCATCACTGGACGCATAGTCTTCAGAAACAAAGATCCGGTGGTGCTTGCCCTGCACTTCCTGCAGCGAGTAACCCAGCGTCGAGAGGAAATTATCATTGGCCGTTAAGATGTTGCCGTCAAGATCAAACTCGATCACAGCCTGAGCCCGGTCAATTGCCTGCAGCTGACCTTTGTAGTTGAGTAATTCGTCCTTGCTGATTGTGGCGGTACTGCCATCCTGCTCTTCGACCACCTGTAAGCTGCCACTCAGGTTCAGCAACGACAGTAGCAACTTATCAAACGGACCGCCTGATGCGACTACCCGGTCGTTTACCTGCTCCCCATTGGCGATGCGGTTAATCACCTGCTGAACACTGCTCATCGCGGTTGAGACTGAACTGGCAGAGATAAAAGCCACAGCCCACCCAGCCAGTACGCCGAAAAGGGCAAGTGCCAGTAATCCTGATGAGACCTCACTGCCAGACATGGTCAATGATGTCACCATGATTCCAGTGCCTATCGTGGGTAGTAGTGCGACCAGCAACAGCCGGTTCTGTATTGTCAGACTATTCATTTCCTGCTCCAGATTGTTCCAGGGAGACTGCTCCGATGATGGTTTCATTCACCCAAAATCCCATGGGTATCTTGAAATATAGCCAAAGGGACAGGGACTGCACTTTTTTGGCACCAAATTTTTTCAGGCAGTTTTTCTTGGGTTTCCGGAAAACTTGGCTAGTCTTAATAAAAGCACCAAAGGGAAAAGTTGCAAGGAGTAGCGCATGTTCCGGGATTTACCCAAAATCATACTGTCATCAGCTGTATACGCTGTGTTCTTTATCGGGGCGATTTACCTTTATCATCCTCTCGAATCAGGATTGTTGGTCGTCATGACAGTTGGTTATTTGCTCTTCAGTACAGCGACTGCGCTGACTGTAGCTTTCCTGTCGGAATCAGTGTCCGGCGCGGTGCCCCGGAAAGCGGAAGCCGAACCGTTGATTGAACCGGCACCGGTAAATCGCGAAGAGTTGCAAGCGGTCGTCGAAAGTGTGCAGGGAATGATGCAGCGGTTAAAAGATGCGTTGCAGGAAATCTCCGGTACCGAAACTGCGACTGATTTGTCAGATATTTCTGCTCAGATTGAAGATCGCAGCCACGCCCTTAAAGACAGCGCACACCAGTCCGGTGAGTTGGTCAGGAACGCGCTGAACCTGGTTCAGCAAAGTCAGCAGAGCATGCAAACCACCAGCCGCTCCATGAATGAGTTGTCTGCCAGTGTCAGCGAGGCTGAAGGCTCCATTGTTAACGTGGCGGCGGAAAGTGAAAGTATTGGCGGGATTCTGGAAGTGATTCGCGGCATCGCCGATCAGACTAATCTGCTGGCGCTGAATGCTGCCATTGAAGCCGCCCGTGCCGGTGAACAGGGCAGGGGATTTGCAGTCGTGGCAGATGAAGTCCGTACCCTTGCGCAGCGCACGCAGGAGGCAACGGGCGAGATCAACGATATGGTCTCTACCCTGCAAAGTGGCGCTAATGCAGCGACCGAGGTGATGAAGAAAGGGCGGGAACTGACTGGTTCTACCGTTTCCGAATTACAAACGGCGATGTCCAGTATGGATGCAGTGCGGGATTCAGTGGGTGAGATTCAGTCTGTCAGCTCGCGCATCATGAGCGATAACGAAGCTCAGGCGCAAACGGCAGAAACTCTGGTTACCCGGATTCACCGGCAGTCATCGGCAACAGAATGTCAGGCTCGTGTCAGCGCGACGCTGCGCAGCACCGTTACCGACATGGAGGCCACGCTCTCACGTATTCGCCAGTTGATGTGATCCTCTCTCTCCGGACCTTCGTGTAGCGGGCAGACTTGTTCTTCGCGCTCTGAACTGTTTCACTCCCACCTTTGCCAGCAAAGACAGGAGTGAAACCCATGGGCGAACAGGTTAGTCGTGAAATTCATCTGGTATCCAGACCGGATGGTCTGCCCACCGCAGAGAACTTCTCTCTCATCGAAGTCAGTGTGCCGGCCCCGACCGAAGGTCAGGTGCTGATCAAGAACCTTTATATGTCCATCGATCCGGCCATGCGTCCGCCTTTATCGAATGGTCAGGCCCGACTGAATGAACCTCTGGGTGGTGGTGCCATTGGCAAAATCATTGAAAGTCAGGCTGACAGCCTGCCCGTGGGTAGTTATGTGCTGCACCGGGGCGGGTTTCGTGAATACTGCGTGGCCGATGCAACCGGGCTTGAGCGGATAGAGGTGGAAAGCGAGCCGCTGACTACGCACCTGCATGTTCTGGGAACCACAGGCCTGACGGCCTATGGTGGCCTGCTGGTGACCGGTGAATTAAAGGATGGTGAGAACGTCTTCGTGTCGGCCGCTGCCGGTGCGGTCGGCAGCGTGGTAGGCCAGATTGCAAAAATAAAAGGCTGCCGGGTCGCT
>JAGRIO010000309.1 GCA_020443225.1 Pseudomonadales bacterium | reverse complement strand
GTGACCCGGGCAATCTACGTGTGCGTAGTGACGGTCAGGAGAATCGTATTCAACGTGCGAGGTCGCAATCGTAATACCACGAGCGCGTTCTTCAGGTGCGTTGTCAATCTGATCAAATGCCTGGAAAGTTCCACCCCAGGTCTCTGCGCACACCTTTGTGATCGCCGCTGTCAAAGTTGTCTTACCATGGTCAACGTGACCAATGGTGCCTACGTTCAAATGCGGCTTCGTCCGCTCAAACTTCTCTTTGGACACTTTTCACCTCACATAGATTTAAGTGTTGATGGTTAATGTTTAATGGGCCTTGCTTATGATCGCTTCCGCGATGCTGTCTGGAACTTCTTTATATTTCTCAAATTCCATAGAGAAAGTGGCGCGACCCTGCGTTTGTGAACGCATGTCGGTTGCATAGCCAAACATCTCTGAAAGTGGCACTTCTGCTTTAACCGCCTTACCAGCCGGTACGTCTTCCATGCCGAGCACCACACCACGGCGACGGTTCAGGTCACCAATGATATCGCCGTAGTACTCTTCAGGTGTCACAACCTCCACTTTGAAAACCGGTTCCAGCAGGACCGGACTGGCTTTCATTGCTCCCTCTCTCAGCGCCATGGAAGCGGCCACCTTAAACGCTACTTCACTTGAGTCAACATCATGATAGGACCCATCAAACAGCGTTACCTTTACCCCCTGCAGGGGATAACCCGCGAGCACGCCATTGGACATTTGTTCCTGCGCGCCCTTATCGACCGCGCCGATATATTCACGGGGAACAACACCGCCCACAATGGCGTCTACAAATTCATATCCTTCTTCACCGTCAAAGGGCTCTATCTTCAGCCAGACGTGGCCATACTGCCCTTTACCACCGGTTTGCCGCACAAACTTTCCTTCCGACTCAACCGCTTTGCGTATAGTTTCCCGGTAGGAGACCTGCGGCTTACCGATGTTCGCATCAACGCCAAATTCGCGCTTCATCCGGTCAACGATAATATCGAGGTGCAGTTCACCCATACCGCCAATAATGGTCTGGCCGGTTTCAGGATCTGTGCGCACCGAAAATGACGGATCTTCTGCAGCGAGCTTGCTCAGCGCCACAGACATTTTTTCCTGGTCTGCCTTGGAACGGGGTTCAACAGCGACATGAATCACCGGTTCCGGGAAGTCCATACGCTCCAGGGTAATCAGATTGTTCTGATCACACAGGGTGTCCCCGGTCGTAGCCTGCTTAAGGCCAATTGCCGCGGCGATATCGCCGGCGCGGACTTCATCAATATCTTTTCTGTCGTTTGAGTGCATCTGCACCATCCGACCAATTCTTTCCCGCTTGCCTTTGATCGGGTTGTACACGGCGTCACCGGACTTCAGCACACCGGAATAAACCCGGAAGAACGTCAGCGTACCGACAAACGGGTCTGTGGCAATCTTGAAAGCCAGCGCAGCAAAAGGCTCATCATCACTGGCATGTCTGACACCTTCAACTTCACCGGCATCATCCAGATAACCGCGAATCGCTTTCACTTCATCAGGCGCGGGCAGGTATTCGACCACCGCATCAAGCATGGTCTGCACGCCTTTATTCTTAAAGGCAGAGCCACACAGCGCAGGGACAATTTCGTTGGCCAGTGTTCTGGCGCGGATCCCCGCTTTGATTTCTTCCGTTGTTAACTCGCCGTTATCAAGGTATTTCTCAGTCAGCTCATCGCTTGACTCTGCCGCAGCCTCAACCAGCTTTTCACGATAGGTCTGCGCCAGATCCTCCATGTCTTCAGGAATGTCCTCCTCCTGGAAGGTCAGCCCCATATCGTCTTCGTTCCAGTAGATGGCCTTCATCTTGACCAGATCAACGATACCGCGGAAGTTTTCTTCTGCGCCAATCGCCAGTTGCATGCACACGGGCGTTGAACCGAGACGATGTTCAATCTGATCAACTACCCGCAGGAAGTCAGCACCAGCGCGATCCATCTTGTTCACGAAGACCATGCGCGGCACTTCATACTTGTTGGCCTGGCGCCAGACAGTTTCTGACTGTGGCTCTACGCCAGAGGTGCCGCAGAATACAACCACCGCGCCATCAAGCACCCGCAACGATCTTTCCACCTCGATGGTGAAATCAACGTGACCCGGGGTGTCGATAATATTGATGCGATGCTGTTCGAACTGCTTTTCAGAACCTTCCCAGAAGGTGGTCGTAGCAGCAGAAGTGATGGTAATTCCCCGCTCCTGCTCCTGCTCCATCCAGTCCATGATAGCCGCGCCATCATGGACTTCACCGATCTTATGTGAGATGCCTGTATAGAACAGCACGCGCTCCGTCGTCGTGGTTTTACCCGCGTCAACGTGCGCAACAATGCCGATATTCCGGTAACGCTTGATCGGTGTTGTTCTGGGCATCTCAACTTCCCCTCAGGGAATTTAGAATCGGTAGTGAGAGAACGCCTGGTTAGCCTGGGCCATACGGTGCGTATCTTCACGCTTGCGAACCGCTGCACCACGACCTTCGGCCGCATCCATCAACTCACCGGCCAATCGCTGAGCCATGGATTTTTCACCACGCTTACGGGCTGAGTCGACCAACCAGCGCATTGCCAGCGCATTGCGTCGGGAAGGACGAACTTCTACAGGCACCTGATAAGTTGCACCACCAACCCGACGGGATTTTACTTCCACGGAAGGCGCTACTGCTTCAAGGGCTGAATCGAAAATTTCGATCGGATCATTTCCGGTCCGCTCCTGAATACGAGTCAGGGCGCCGTAAACGATTCGTTCTGCAACTGATTTCTTGCCGCTGACCATGACATGGTTCATAAATTTGGCAAGGACTTGATTACCGTATTTCGGATCTGGAAGGATCTCACGTTTTTCGGGAACGCGACGTCTTGGCATGTCTATTTCCTTATCTTCAGGTTATTCCGGGATCAAAACCCGGCCTTACTTGAGGCCAGATCCTTAAGATCTGACCATACTCATTTTTTGTGCGGTTATCCCGGCAGCTTATGCCTTGGGACGCTTGGTACCGTACTTGGAACGGCCCTGCATTCTCTTCGCAACACCCGTGGTATCCAGGGTTCCGCGAACAGTGTGGTAACGCACACCGGGAAGGTCTTTTACACGACCGCCACGGATCAGAACAACACTGTGTTCCTGCAGGTTGTGGCCTTCACCACCGATGTATGAGGTTACTTCGTAGCCGTTGGTCAAACGAACACGACAAACTTTCCGCAACGCCGAGTTTGGCTTCTTGGGAGTAGTGGTATACACCCGGGTGCAAACACCGCGACGTTGTGGACAGGATTGCAGTGCAGGGACGTCACTTTTGACGACCTTACGTCTTCTCGGCTTTCGAACCAATTGGCTGATTCTTGCCATAAGTTGCTAACTCCACATTAAATTCTTATTGACAAGCCGGGCCTGCCAAAGCGAGGGGCGCATTCTAATGACGCACCCCATGCCAGTCAATACTCGGCTTGCGTTTTAAGGGCTAAAAGCCCGCATCAGTCTGTTTCTGAGGTCAACCGGCGCTCGCAGGGCAAACACCGGCAACAAAAAGGGAAAGGCATAACACCTTTCCCTCATGTCTGTTACTCAGAGGCTGATGAGTTAAGCGCTTCGCTCAGTGCTGCTTCTACTTCAATAGCACTGACTGTCTGACGCTCGTTGTCACCGCCTTCACGCTTGCGGCGACGATCTTCGTGGTACTTCAGACCGGTACCAGCCGGAATCAGTCGGCCAACGATGACATTTTCCTTGAGGCCACGGAGGTAATCACGCTTACCGGTAACTGCCGCTTCCGTCAGTACCCGTGTGGTTTCCTGGAAGGAAGCCGCCGAGACGAAGGATTCGGTAGCCAGTGCAGCTTTGGTGATACCCAGCAGAACCCGCTCGTACTTGACCTGCTGTTTAGTTTCAGCCGCCAGTTTGTCGTTTTCTTCCAGCGCTCTGACGTACTCAACCTGCTCACCCTTGATCATGTTGGATTCACCTGAATCCAGAACATCGACCTTGCGCAGCATCTGGCACACGATGACTTCGATGTGCTTTTCGTTAATGGTTACACCCTGCAGACGATAAACGTCCTGGATTTCCTTAACGATATACTGAGTAAGTGCTTCCACACCTTTCAGTCGAAGAATGTCATGGGGGTTCTCTGGTCCGTCGGACACAACTTCACCCTTTTCAACATATTCACCTTCGAACACTGTCATGTGCCGCCACTTGGGAATCAGCACTTCGTAGTGATCTGAACCATCCGGCAGTTCACTGGTATCTGTGGGTGTAATCACCAGACGACGTTTGCCCTTGGTTTCCTTACCGAAGCTGACCGTACCGCTGATTTCTGCCAGTACTGCAGCATCTTTCGGTTTACGTGCTTCGAACAGGTCAGCAACCCTCGGCAGACCACCGGTGATATCACGGGTCTTGGAACCTTCCTGCGGAATACGTGCAATAACGTCACCGATTTCGATGTGAGCACCATCTTCCAGACTCAGGATAGCGTTAGCTTCCAGGAAGTAGTGCGCCGGAACATCAGTACCCGCCAGCAACAGATCATTACCTTCATAATCGACCAGTCTTA
>JAGRIO010000308.1 GCA_020443225.1 Pseudomonadales bacterium | reverse complement strand
AGGTCCTGAGCGGCCTCATCGAACTGTACAAGGCCAAAACAAATGTACTGATTTCACGAAAACGCAGCGCCCCCTGTGCAACGCTTTATATCGGTCTCGATCATTTTTCACATATAAATAAGGGTTTAGGTCACAACGCGGGCGACAAGCTGTTACAGGGTGTGGCACATCGTATCAAGAACTGTATCTCTGATCTGGACCTGGCTGCTCGTCTGGGTGGCGACGAATTTACCGTCGCCCTTACCCATATGTTTGATGCCAGCGACGCCACTAATGTAGCCCAGAAAATCCTCAAAAGTCTGGATGAGCCCTTCCTGATTGACGGCAATGAGATTTTTTCTTCTGCCAGTATTGGCATCGCGACTTATCCGGAATGTGGTGATACGGCCTCTGACCTGCTCACCAACAGCAGTGTGGCGATGCAGATTGCCAAGGCCAATGGGCGCCACGGCATTCAGTTTTTTACAGATTCCCTCAATCAGAACTATCTGCACAAGATCGAACGGGAAGGTGATTTTCGTGATGCTCTGGCCAAAGACCGTTTGCAGGTCAGTTTCCGGCCCTTTGTCGCTGCTCATGACCGGACCAGGCTCGGATATTACATGGGGCTGAACTGGGACCATCCTGAACTTGGCCTGACGGATGCATCGGAAACCATTGCCGCCATGGAAAACAATCAGATTCAGACCAGGCTGACCTACAAACTGCTGCACGATGGCGCGGCGCAGTATCAGCAAAGGGTTCGAGAAGAAGGCAAAGAGGGCTTATACAGCCTGATCATTCCCTTCCCTGCATATCAGCTGCTGAACAGCAATTTCATTTCGAACCTGAAAAATGCGCTGCAAACCTCAGGTATTGCCGCCAACAACCTGATTCTGGAAATCAACGAAACCCGTGCAGACTTCAATCTGGGTGAGTTCCGGAATCTCGGCGTACAGATCGCCGCGCTCGGAGTCAAGCTGGCCCTGAATCTGTTCTCCAGCCCCAAGACACCCCTGACCCACCTGTTCCAGCTGGATCTGGATGCCATCCGAATCAGTCTGCAATCACTCGACAGTATTACAGAAAATCCCCGCACGGCGATCTTCATGAAAAGTATCACCAGCATGGCGCACGATCTGGGCATTGAAGTCATCGTTGATGGCGTTTCCAGCAGCAAAGAAGCCAGTCTGGTAAAGGGCCTTGGGGTCGATGCACTGATGGGCAGTTTTATAACCGATGAAGTCAGGCCGGACGATGCAGCGGCAGACGTACAGTAAACACGGTTCCTTCCTGCGGCGAACTCTGAACCTCCACTGCCCCCTTATGAGCCAGCGCAACGTGTTTAACAATGGAAAGTCCAAGACCAGTACCACCAAGATCGCGTGAGCGTGCACGGTCGACCCGGTAGAACCGTTCAAAAATACGCTGCTGTTCCTCCGCCGGAATACCGATACCGTTATCTTCAACCTGGATCAGCACCAGATCATCCTGCTGAAACATCCGAACCTCAACCCGGCCGGTCGCAGGGTCTGAATACTTGATAGCGTTCTCCACCAGATTGGAAATCATCTGGTCAAGCGCTCCGTACTCACCATCTATCTCCAGGCGTTGTTCCGGCAAGTCGGTTGTCAGTGTGACGCCGGCATCCTGAGCATCAGACTGGCGGGTGCTGCACACCTGGCTCACCAGCGAAACAAGGTCAACCGAAGATAAAGAACGGGGGCGGGAGTCATTGTCAAAGCGTGACAGTGCCAGCAGATCCTGAACGATGTTATCAAGCCTTGCAGACTGACTGCGAATACGGTCAAGGAATCGCTGACGTGTCTCACTGTCCATAGCCGGATCATCAATAATAGTTTCCACAAAACCACGAATCGCAGCGATCGGCGTCTTCAGTTCATGCGAGGCATTGGCGACGAAATCGGTCCGGATCTGCTGTAAATGCAACATATCAGTCACATCTTCCAGGACGATAATGGCCCCATTCTGGCCCCGCTTTTCGTTGCCTTTCATCAGCACGACAGAAAAGTCCAGACTGGTTTTACCCTGACGAATCGTCGTACTGGTTCCCTTCAACTCAGTCATGCAGTGATCCACCACCTGACATATTTCGCTGATGCGGACGACTTCCCACAGCGGCAATCCAGACATATCCCGGTTTTCGAGGCGCAGCATATCCCGCGCGGCTGCATTGATATGAATGATCCGCTGATCGGTATCCACCGCGATGACCCCTTCAGCCAGGCCAGACAACACCGCAGAAATCTGGTCATGACTGTGGGTAACCTGTTCGATGCGTCGTTCTGCACCTTCAGCCAGGTCATTGAGCGCCTTGGCCAGCAAGCCGATTTCGTCCTGGCGAAGTGAAGGCACCCGCAGGTTGAACTCGCCGCGGGCAATGCGTGAGGCTACCCGGGTCATATCGATAATCGGACTGGTTACCGCACGACTGATAACGAAACCAATAGCCAGGAACACCAGGGTAATCACACAGGCACTCAGAATCAGTTTCTCTCGCAAACTCTGTAACTGTCTTTCAACCGAGGCCAGTGGCAGTGCTACCCGGACATAACCCAGCAAGGCATCATTTTCTTCAACCCTGCGGGCAAGATACAGCATATTAAAGCCAACGGTTTCGCTGTACCGCTCCGAAGCCCCCATACCAGCCTTCATAGCCGCCAGAATCTCCGGCCGACGAGCATGGTTATTCATATGGGAAGGGTCTTCGCGGTTGTCCGCCAGCACCAGTCCCTGAGGATTAATCAGCGTGATGCGCGTATCAGGGTCATCACCCAGATGACCGACACCGTGAATATCAAACACCTCATTCCTGACCAGATAAGGCTTCATGATGAACTGCAGCATAGTCGCCTGGGAATTCAGTCCTTCGCGAATGTGCAGCCGCGCATCTTCTTCCATTTGCGAGGAAGACACAAAGCCAAACATGACAATGCAGATAAGCATCATCAGGCCAAAGGCACCATAAAGCTGCCACAGGAATCTGGACTTCAGAATAGTGTGCGGAGGACTAGTCATCGATGAAACGGTAACCCACGCCTCTGATAGTCTGAATCATCTGAGCATAGGAACCCAGTTTCTTGCGCACGGAACGGATGTGCACGTCAATATTCCGGTCCACAACGATCACCCCTTCCCCAACCACACGATTGAGCAGTTGTTCGCGGGTGAAAGCGCGTCCGGGCTGGGAAGCCAGCTGGAACAGCAGTTTGAATTCCGTGGCAGTCAGTTTGATATTCTCATCTTTAAGACGGACCTCGTGACGGGCTGTATCGATCACCAGATCCTTAATCTGAATCCGTTCTTTATGCTGATCTTCCTTCAGCGGACCACGTCGCAATACGGCCTTCACCCTTGCAATCAGCTCCCGGGGACTGAAAGGTTTCGCGATGTAGTCATCGGCGCCCAGTCCCAGTCCAATCACCACATCACTTTCTTCGCCCTTGGCAGAGACAATGATAATGGGAATATCCCGGGTAATAGGATCGGATTTGAGCTGCTGGCAGATGGTCAGGCCATCAATTTCCGGCAGCATCAGGTCCAGCAGAACGAGTGCGGGCGACTGATTCCGGACCAGGTTAAGTCCTTCGTCACCTCTTCTCGCTGCACTGACCTGATAGCCTTCCCGCTTCAGGTTATAACTGATGACCTCGATAATATCGGGTTCATCTTCGATGATGACCACCCTGGATCTGCTCATTTACAAACCGCTTCAGTTCTGAAATTTTCGGTGCTTATTCAAGCACCTATGTTAATAAATGGGTAGGCAACATTTATTAAGTGTTGGATAGAATTATGAAGAAAAGATTAAGAAGATTCGCGCCCCGCAGGGCGCGTTAAGAAAGGATAAAGGGCGGCTCAGTCTGTAAAGCGCTGAAAGCCCAGCACGGCGTTGGTGCCACCGAATCCAAAGCTGTTGGACAAAATCCTGTTAAGACCCGCATTATCAATACGTGAAGTCACAATAGGTGCATCACCCACTTCCGAATCAAGATTGTCAATATTGGCGGAAGCACAGATGAAGTCGTTCTCCATCATCAGCAGCGAATATATCGCTTCGTGCACACCAGCTGCGCCAAGGGAGTGGCCCGACAGTGATTTGGTGGAAGAGATTCGTGGCATCTGATCGCCAAAGACATTCCGGATCGCGCGGATTTCAGGAATATCACCCGCCGGTGTACTGGTACCATGAGCATTGATGTAATCAACCGGACCTTCCATAGTAGCCAGCGCCATTTCCATCGCACGCTGGCCGCCCTCTCCTGAAGGCGCAACCATATCGTAGCCATCAGAGGTGGCGCCGTAGCCCACCAGTTCCGCATAGATTTTAGCGCCTCTGGCTCTGGCGTGCTCAAGCTCTTCGACCACCAGAAAACCACCGCCACCGGCAATCACAAAACCATCACGGTCGGCATCATATGCCCGCGAAGCGGTTGCCGGATTGTCATTACGTGCAGTCGACAACGCGCCCATAGCATCAAACAGTGAGGTCATACTCCAGTGTTCTTCCTCACCACCGCCTGCCAGCACAATATCCTGCTTGCCCAGCTGAATGAGTTCTGCAGCATGACCAATACAATGGGCACTGGTAGAACAGGCTGAAGTAATGGAGTAGTT
>JAGRIO010000030.1 GCA_020443225.1 Pseudomonadales bacterium | reverse complement strand
GTGATGCGCTGTTGCTGGAGTGTAACCACGATGTCCGGATGCTGGCTGAAGGACCTTATCCCTGGTCGCTGAAACAACGGGTCGGTGGCCAGCATGGGCATCTGAACAATGAACAGGCCGCGGGCCTGTTAGATCATGTAGTGCTGGAGAAGCTTCAGCATCTGGTGATATCTCACATCAGCGAGAAGAACAATGCGCCGGCGCTGGCTGTGGGTGCTGTCGGTGTCCCGCTGCAAAGTGCTGGCCAGCGCTGGCGCGGACAGATGCTGGTGTCAGAACAGGACAGAGGATTTGGCTGGCTGGAACTGAACTGAAACGCTTAACAAAAAACTGTTGCTAACTGTTGTTATGTACAGTACTGTAAGCACATACAGTATTTGTTGGTTCGGGAGTTGTTCCTCATGAAAATTCGCCACATTGCTTCCACCGATCTCTGGCTTATCAGTCGGGGTGACAGAATTCTTTACCGCGGCAAGCTCAATCCTTTGCGGTCTCCCAGAGTGATCGTCAGTGTCCTTCGGCGGGAAGGCAAGTCGTTCCGGGTTGCTGCCTGAGGGCAGGTATCAATCGTGGCAGGTGCCCGCTAATCTCGGGTGCTGCGAGCGCTGATTGATAGCCGGTGGGGATGTTTTCCCCGGGGTTACAGGGGTTCCTGGCGCTTAGTGTAACCCGGCCCCTGTCTTCAGTATTGTCTGGCCCCTGCTTGCAGTGTGGTCTGCCCCCTGCTTTCAGTGTGGTCTGACCCCGGCGGTCAGTGTAAAAAGGTGAACATTTTCCTGCGGTAGGCAGTAGCCAGCGCATCACCTTTGCCGAGTAATTCAAAGACCTCAATCATAGTCTTTCGTGCCAGTTCATCTTCAAACGCTTTGTCTTTCTTCAGCATATCCAGCAGCAGTTCCAGCGCCTCTTCAATCTGATCATCGGCGATCAGGACCACAGCCAGTTGGTATCGCGCCATCAGGTCGCCGTCATCTGCCGTTAGTTGTGCGCGCAGTTCTGCCATCGCTGGCAGGGTGCTGGCTTTCTCAATAAAAGCAATGCGGTTGCGGGGCTTGTTCATGCCGTCGGTATCTGCCGGCAGGCTGGCGAGAATCTGTCTGGCCTCGTCAATGCGTCCTTCCATAACCAGCAGATCAGCAAGTTCCACATGAAGCCCGTGGTTATTGGGCTCCGCAGCGATAGCTTCCTGCAGCATGCCGATGGCGCCCGCCCGGTTACCCTGTTCCAGCATCAGACTGATCTGTTCCCGGATACGCTCAACCGGACTCATGGTGAGTTGTTCGATAATGTCCCGCAGCGCTTCTTCCGTCTGCGGGCCTTCCAGGTCATGAGCCATCTGGCCCTGAAAGACGATCTTGATCGTGGGTAATCCACGCACTCCCAGTTGCTGGGTAATTTGAGGATTTTCCTGCACATCAACCCTGGCAAGGGTGAATTTGCCGGCGAATTCACCGGCCAGTTTGCGTAAAACCGGTGCCAGTTGCTCAGATGGTGCAGCACCGTTGGCGTAGAACTCAAGAAATACCGGAACCTGTCGTGAACGCTCAACGACCTCGGTCTGAAAGTTCTGTACATTAATTTCGACAATGCTTGGGGAAGCGTCCATGGACTTAGCGACCTTCTCTGTAAAAGCGCGTAGGGTAGCATTGCTGCCGGCGGATTTCCTTTCCTTTCTGTCGCTGTATTACTGACTTTGCTGACGTTAGACTGTCAGGGTTTGGTCCCGAAGTGAAAAGCATGATCGACGGTAATGAAACTGCGGCTCTCGCGCTGCTGGCAGGGCTGGTAGTCGGTGGGCTGGTTGCCTGGTTGTACCTGCGTGGCAGCTCTGTACGGCAGCTAACCCAGCTTGAAAATGAAATGCGCCACCAGGCAGAACTTCATGTCCAGCAGCTTTCTGGTTTACAGAATCGCCTTGACGATGTGCAGGGATTGCTGACGTCGGCGGAAAACAGCAGGCAGGAGAAAGAATCCCTGCTGGAAGAATCCCGTCGCAGCGAAGCAGGACTAAGCAGTCAGGTCCAGTTGCTGAACCGTCAGGTCGCCGATCTTGAGCTGCGCATTAACCGGGCCAGCGAAGAGTCAGAGCAATTGCGCAGGGATAACCAGCACCAGCGAGAACAGGTCGCACATCTGCGCACATCACTGGAAGCCCAGCAGAAACAGAATGAAGAGAAGCTGCTGCTGCTCAAAGAAGCCAGGGAGCAGTTAAATCACGAGTTCCGCCATGTGGCCAACGAGATATTCGATGCCAAGCAGAAGACCTTTCGTGAGCAAAGCCAGTCGCAACTCGACTCAATGCTGAAGCCGCTGGGTGAGCGGATCAGGGATTTTGAGAAACGGGTAGAAGAAACCTACAACAAAGAGAGCAAGGAGCGCTTTTCTCTGGCAAAAGAAGTCCGGAACCTGCAGGAGCTCAATACCCGTATCAGCCAGGATGCCGTGAATCTGACTAACGCGCTGAAGGGTGAGAACAAAACTCAGGGAACCTGGGGCGAAGTGATTCTGGAACGGGTGCTGGAAAAGTCTGGCCTGGTTAAAGGCCGGGAATACGAAGTGCAGGTCAGCATGACCAGTGAACAGGGGCGGCGTCTGCAGCCTGATGTGGTCGTGCATTTGCCGGAAGGTAAGGATGTGATCATCGATTCTAAAGTCTCGCTGGTGGCCTACGAGCGCTTCTGCTCTGCAGAGACAGACAAGGACCGGACAGACGCGCTGAAGGCACATCAGGCCTCAATACGTCAGCACATCAAAAGTCTGGGAGCCAAGGACTACCAGAATCTGGCATCTGTGCGGACACTGGATTTCATTCTGCTTTTCATTCCGGTTGAAGCGGCCTTTGCGCTGGCGGTGCAGGAAGACAATGAGCTGTTTGCAAGCGCCTTTGATGAGAATATTGTCCTGGTCGCCCCCTCGACGTTGCTGGCTACCCTGCGAATCATTCAGAATATCTGGCGTTATGAGCAGCAGAACCGCAATGCACAGGAAATCGCCCGCAAGGCGGGCGGCCTGTATGACAAGTTCGTAAATTTCGTTGCAGACTTGGAAGACGTCGGGGTGCGCATCAATGCGCTGCAAAAATCCTATGACGGCGCTCATAACAAACTGGTTTCCGGGCGTGGCAATCTGGTGAACCGGGCAGAGGCCATGCGGCTGCTGGGCGCCAAAACCAGCAAGGCGCTGGATCAGGATCTGGTGGCTGCAGGTAGTGAACCGGGGCTGGAACATATCGATGAATCTGATGACCGGGGTGCCTGATGGCTCGTGAAGGTAGCATCAGATGGCCTTCAGACCACACCCCAAGCGGCCTCTGGAAAAATCAAGCCTTAAATAGGCGCCGTAGTTATTCACAACCGGAACTGAGTCTTTATAAAGGTCGTTTGCCTCAGTTTCTTTATTAAGATTGTGAGAATAGCAATTTAACTTCTTGTATTAAAAAGAAAAATAGCAACTGTACAAAAAATAACCAATTATAATAAAGCTGATTTTTGCCGGGTTTTAGTGCGTGCTTCAAAGTTACCCCCAGAGTTATCCACAGAAATTGTGGAAATCTCTGGTGCAGCGCAATAGGTTGGCGAACATCACTCAAAGAGAAAATGCCTGAGGAGAAATACGATGTCTGACCGGGAAAAATACTGGCGAGCGAATCTGAAGTTGATGCTCGGCCTTCTGACTATCTGGTTTCTGGTGTCGTTCGGCTGCGGTATTCTGTTTGCAGACTTTCTTAACCAGTTTCGTTTCTTTGGCTTCAAGCTGGGTTTCTGGTTTTCCCAGCAAGGCTCTATTTTTGTTTTCGTCGCACTTATCTTTGTCTATGCATGGCAAATGAACCGTCTCGACAAGCGTTATGGGGTCGATGAGGAGGAGCAGCCATGAGCGCCCAGTTTCTGACCTATCTGTTTGTCGGGCTCTCATTTGGCCTCTATATCGCGATTGCGGTGTGGAGTCGTTCCGGTTCCACGGATGAGTTCTATGTGGCCGGCGGGCACGTTAATCCTGTTGCCAATGGGGCAGCAACGGCAGCTGACTGGATGTCTGCGGCATCTTTTCTGTCCATGGCGGGTATCATTGCCTTTGAAGGTGCTGACGGTGCCCGTTACCTGATGGGGTGGACGGGTGGCTATGTGCTGCTGGCCTTGCTGCTGGCCCCCTACCTGCGGAAGTTTGCCCGCTTTACCGTGCCGGATTTTGTTGGTGATCGTTACTACTCCCAGACCGCGCGTCTGGTGGCTGTTGTCTGTGTCATCTTTATTTCCTTTACCTATGTTGCCGGACAGATGCGCGGCGTCGGCGTGGTGTTCTCGCGCTTTCTGGAAGTGGATATCAATACCGGGGTGGTAATCGGGATGGGCATCGTATTTTTCTATGCGGTGCTGGGTGGCATGAAAGGGATTACCTACACCCAAGTAGCCCAGTTTTGTGTTCTGATATTTGCTTATCTGGTCCCTGCCATCCTCATTTCCATCGCCCTCACCAATAACCCCCTGCCCATGTTCGGGCTCGGCAGTACGGTGGCAGGCGAGAATGTTTATCTGCTGGATAAGCTTGATGGCATGACCACGGAACTGGGTATGACAGCGTTCACCGACGGCTCCAAGTCCACCATAGACATCTTTTTCATCACTGCAGCGCTGATGGCCGGTACTGCGGGGCTGCCCCATGTCATCGTGCGCTTTTTTACAGTGCCGAGGGTAAGGGATGCGCGTATTTCTGCTGGCTATGCGCTGGTGTTCATCGCGCTGTTGTACACCACGGCACCGGCAGTCGCCGCCTTTGCAAGGATCAATATCATTCAGCATATCGACGGCATGGTGTACGCCGATGCCCCGGAATGGTTCCGTAAATGGGAAGACAGTGGCCTGATCGCCTGGCTCGACAAGGATAACGACGGTACTGTTCGTTACCGTGGCGGTGCTGCCATGAGTCCGGCGACGCCGCAATTCACTGCAGAACGTGGCGACAATGGTCAGCGTTTGCTAAGTAACGCGCCGACTGCGAATGATAACGAGCTGTATATTGACCGGGATATCATTGTGCTGGCACACCCGGAAATTGCCGGTTTGCCGGACTGGGTTATCGCCCTGGTAGCCGCCGGGGGGCTGGCGGCGGCCCTGTCCACCGCGGCGGGACTGTTGTTGGTGATTTCCACTGCGGTATCTCATGACCTGATGAAACGCACCTTCCGGCCGGATATTACGGAACGGCAGGAACTGTTGTACGCGAGGATTGCGGCAGCAGTGGCCATTGGGGTAGCGGGGTTGTTCGGAATTTACCCGCCAGGATTTGTCGCTCAGGTGGTGGCCTTTGCCTTCGGACTGGCGGCAGCCAGCTTTTTCCCGGTTATTCTGCTGGGTATATTTTCAACCCGGATGAACAAGGAAGCAGCGATTACCGGCATGCTGACCGGCTTGATCTTCACCTTTGGCTACATCGTCTGGTTCAAGTTTGTCAGCCCGGAAACCAACAATGCGGATCACTGGTGGTTCGGTATTTCACCGGAGGGTATTGGCACCCTGGGTATGCTGTTTAACTTTGCCGTGTCGTTCGTGGTGATGAAACTGACGCCACCGCCACCGGCACATATCCGCCAGCTGGTCGAGAATATCCGTATCCCAAGAGCCATGGAGTAACCCATGAACGTGAAGCAACTGGTACAGCACTATCGCGACGAAGGAATCAGCCGGGTCAAGCTTGGTGTGTGTGATGTCGATGGTGTCTTGCGGGGTAAATATATCAGCCTTGATAAGTTTGCCTCGGTAGCAGCCGATACCTCCGGCTTCTGTGATTGTGTACTTGGCTGGGATATGGATGATCAGTTGTATGACAATGCGACGTTTACCGGTTGGCATACTGCATTTCCTGATGCCCTGTACCGGCTGGATCTGACGACCGAACGCAGGCTGGCCGATGAAGGAGGTATTCCTTTTTTTCTCGGAGAGTTTGTCGCTGACGATCGTGTAAGCCTGCATCCGGTCTGTCCCCGCAGTCGCCTGAAATCGGTACTGGCAGATCTGGCGGAAGCCGGATATGGTGCGCGGATCGCCTTTGAATATGAATTCTTTATTTTCGATGAAACGCCCCAGTCGGTGCGTGACAAGGATTACCGTAATCTGACCCCGCTATCTCCGGGCAACTTTGGTTACTCCATTCTGCGAACCAATACCTGGTCAGATCTGTTCAATGAATTTATGGACTACTGCGAGAGTCATGGTTTCGCGCTGGAAGGGTTGCATTGTGAAACGGGTCCGGGCGTGTGGGAAGCAGCGCTTGCTGTTGATGAAGCACTGGCCGCTGCGGACAAGGCGGTGTTGTTCAAAACCTTTGCCAAGTCCTTTTTTCAGCGCCGGGGTTATATAGCAACCTTTATGGCCAAGTGGTCGATGGACTATCCTGGCCAGAGCGGCCATTGTCATCAGTCTCTGGTTGATCTGGTTTCCGGAGAGCCTGTGTTTTACGATGCTGAGGCTCAGCACAACATGAGCAAGCTGCAGCAGCACTTTGTGGGCGGCCTGCAGCATCATCTGAATGATCTGCTGGCTGTGACTTCGCCGACCATCAACAGCTATACCCGGCTGGTAAAAGGCGCATGGGCCCCCACAGCGGCAACCTGGGGGATTGAAAATCGTACCACTGCGCTGCGGGTTATTCCGGGTTCAGCCAGGTCGCAGCGGGTCGAATTCCGGATCGGTTCGGCGGATGCCAATCCCTATCTGGTGGCAGCTGCGACGCTGGGTGCAGGGCTGGCAGGTATGGCCAGTGAACTGAACCCAACGGCACCGGTGGTTGGTAATGCCTATGAAGTTCAGGACCAACTGCCAGCTGAACTGCAACTGTCAGCTAATTTGCGCGATGCAAACCGTCGCTGGCTGGCTGCAGAACTGCCGCGAAAAATTTTCGGTCCGACCTTTGTTGAACATTTCGGAGCCAGTCGGGAATGGGAAGTGCGTGCCTATGAGGCGCAGGTCACCGACTGGCAGCTCAGGCGCTATTTTGAAATCATCTGACCCTTTCAGGAGGAATATAAAACATTGAAGATTGCCATTCTGAAACCTGACTCAGTGCTGGAACAGTTTCAGCCAGAGCATGGTGATTATGAGGAGATGCTTAGCCGGACACTGTATCAGGCAGAGCCACTGGTCAGCGCGGCCCAGCCACTGCAGCTGGATGTCTACGATGTCATGGCCGGCGAATATCCTGTTAACAGGGATGAGTACGCCGGTTTCATCATCACTGGCAGCAAGCAGAGTGTTTACGAGCCGGATGCCTGGATCGGCAGACTACGGGACTATGTAGTAACTCTGCATCAAGAGCGCCGGCGTCTGGTGGGTATCTGTTTTGGTCATCAGATGGTCGCACTTGCACTGGGCGGAGAAACCCGGGCCGCACCTGTTGGCTGGAACGTCGGTATGCACGAGTCAACGGTCAGAGAGCACAGACCCTTTATGAATCCTCCCATGACGAGGCTTAATCTGTTGCACAGTCATAAGGATCAGGTGCTTGAGATGCCTGCAGAAGCAACCTGCCTGGCCAGCGCCGGACGCTGCCCCACATCCATGATGATGATAGGAGAGCATATTTTCACCGTCCAGGGACATCCGGAATTTGTACCAGCCTATTCAAAGGCGCTGATGGAATTCAGACGTGAGATGATCGGTGAAGAGAACTACATGACCGGTATGGCATCGCTGGCGCATCAGTCCGATTCGCCAGTAGTTGCTCAGTGGATACTACGGTTTATCGCGAATGAAGCGTAACTCCTCGCTTACACTGACGGTCAGCTAAAGGCGATGAGGTTCAGCTAGCAGCTGGTTGAGGGCTTTGCCGGGCAATGCCCTTACGTCTGGCCTGCAATTCAGCGATTTTCTTTCTTACTTTCAGAAAATGCGGAATGCCCTGTGGCTTGTGCAGGGTAATTTTCAGTGGCCGGTCACCAAAATTTTCCTGGCCATTAACGACGCACCGTAAATGACTCAGCTGTTCGGAAATAACATTGATATTACTCTTCATTTCCCGGTTGTAGCGTTCCATTTCCGGAAATTGGAGATCAAGGTCTGTCGCCGACAATTTACGGGCTTCCGTATTCAGCAATGTATACGACTGCTCAATGGTCTGCCGGGAACTGCGGCAAAAATCTTTTAACTGCAACAGCCAGCCACCCATGGCCTCTTTCTGCTGGTCTGTCAGACGCGTTGCGGGAATATCGGCACCGATATCGTCGCACTCAACAATGAGCCGCTGCCACACCAGCGCCCCGTCAGACAGCATGCTGGCCATGGTTGGAAAGTATTCGCTCTGGCGATAAGTCTGGTCCATGACCGGAACACGATCCTTACGGCGATGGGTCCAGGCCATGCCCAGCGCGATAATCGCACCGGCGAGAGCAAGTACAGAAACTGAGAGTGAAATGACTGCAACGATGTCCATATCGACCTTCCACTGGTAATGAATATCCTGTTATTAAATCTAGTCAAAGATCAGCCGTGTGCCAGTCAACTGCAAATTTTTTTTATTGCCGGCGTCAGAAATCTGACGGCCAGGCCAACCAGACCGGATTGGAGGCCCGGGAACCCTGTGCAATAATCGATGAAAACAACAAGACAGGGGAATGACGAATGGTTGATGCCAGGAATGATCAATGGCCCGGGATAACGGCAAGTGACGAAGAAATTGCGGCAGCGCTGCAGGAAGCGGACATTCCGTCTCTGATGACAGCACTGGTTCATATTACCGGGGACCCCGGCATTATCCGGGGTAGCATCCGGCCCGATGCTGGTTTTTTCGGGGCACCTCAGGGCGGGATTCCAGAGGATCAGCAACAGCAGATCAGAGAACAGGCCCTGCAGGTACTGATTGCCTGGCGCGACGGTGATGGAAAGCTGCCGCCGAAACCGGCCGGCAATGTGATTCGTGAGATGATGAATTTCATCGTTGGTGAGGATTTGCCGGACGAATATATCGGCTTCCTGGAGTCAGAGCTTGCGATGAACGGAGAAGATGCTTACGCGCAGCCAGCCATTGAAGCGGTTTCGGGGGAAAAGCGGGCTGCCTTTCCGGTCCTGATTATTGGCAGTGGCATGTCAGGCATACTGGCGGGTATCAGGCTCAGGCAGGCCGGCATTCCGTTCACGATTATTGAGAAGAACCCGAATGTAGGTGGCACCTGGTTTCAGAATACCTATCCCGGTTGCCGGGTTGACAGCCCCAATCATAACTACAGTTACTCCTTCGCGCAGCAAGACTGGCCGCAGCACTATTCGCCACAAAAAGTTCTGCTGTCTTATTTCGATCAGGTAGCGACAGAGTATGGTATTCGTGAGCATGTCCGCTTTAACACAGAAGTAAAGAAAGCCGAATATGACGAGGCTTCCGGTCACTGGCGGCTGTATGTGGTTACCGATGGTCAGACTGAAAGCGTGCTGGAGGGGCGGGCGCTGATTACCGCTGTGGGGCAGTTGAACCGTCCCCGCATGCCGGTCATAGACGGTATGGAAACCTTTGACGGACCTGCCTTTCACTCCGGTGAGTGGGAACATGAACACGATCTGACGGGTAAACGTATTGGAGTTGTGGGTACCGGCGCCAGTGCTTTTCAGTTTGTACCGGAAATTGCCCGTAAAGCAGGCGATGTGGTGGTTTTTCAGCGAACGCCACCCTGGATTGCGCCGCGCGAGGAATATCATGATGATATTCCCGAAGGAAAGCACTGGTTGCTGAACAATGTGCCATTCTATGCCAAATGGTATCGCTTCCTGATGTTCTGGAGAACCTCAGAGGGATTGTTGGGTTCAGTGAAAAAGGATGATAACTGGCAGGATGAGATCTCGGTCAGTGCCGCAAATGAGGAGCTGCGTCAGATGCTGACGGAATATATCCGCTCCATGGTCGGCGATGATCCGGACTTGTTCGCCAAGGCGGTGCCGAATTACCCGCCTGCGGGTAAACGCATGCTGGTGGACAATGGTACCTGGCTGACGACCCTCAAGCGCGACAATGTGCATATCATTACCGACGAAATCACGGCGATTAATGAGCGGGGTCTGCGGACTGACACTGGTGATCAGTACGATGTGGACGTGATTATTTATGCAACCGGCTTCCATGCTAACAAGTTCCTCTGGCCGATGGAGATCAAGGGCCTCAACGGTGCCGATCTGCAGGAATACTGGGACGGAGACCCGCGAGCATACCTCGGGATCACGATTCCCGGTTTTCCCAACCTGTTCTGTATGTATGGTCCCAACACTAACATTGTGGTTAACGGCAGTATCATCTTTTTCTCAGAATGTGAGATGCGCTACATACTTGGTTGTCTGGCGCTGGTTATCGACAAAGACCTCAAGGCGCTTGATTGCAAGCCGGAGATTCATGATGCCTACAACGAGATGATTGATGCGGGTAACCTGAAGATGGCCTGGGGTGCCCCCAATGTCAGAAGCTGGTACAAGAATGAAAAAGGCCGGGTGACGCAGAACTGGCCGTTTACTTTGCGGGAATACTGGGAGCGGACTCAGGCGCCTGATCCCTCGGACTATGAACTTATCAAAGCGGGGTAGGGAAAAATGTCTTTAATTAGTGAATTAGCCCGCAGGCAGCGGGGAAATCTTGCGGCTCTGGGCCTTTTTCTGTTGTTGCCCTTCAGTGTCATGGCCGCCGCGAGTGACGGTGCTGACGCCGACAGTGATGCCGCTGTGGTGAAGGCAATGGCGGTTCTGGACGATTTCATGGCGACGTTTAACCGTCGGGATGTGCAAGCCTGGTCCCGCACACTCAATTATCCCCATGTACGTTTCGCCAGTGGTCAGGTAGCGGTCTATCCTGATGCGACGCAATTTACTGACAGACCTGTATTCCGGCAGCTGGCAGCAACCGGTTGGGATCATTCCCACTGGCTGAGTCGGGAAGTCGTACTGAAGTCTCCGGGTAAGGTTCATATTGCCACGGTGTTTCAGCGTTTTAATGCTGATAATGAACCGCTGGGAACCTATGAATCTTTGTATATCGTGACGCTGCAGGATGGTCACTGGGGTATACAAGCCCGCTCGTCCCTGGCACCCTGATTCCGGGGTGGGTCACACCGGCGTGGCAGAGAACTGCCACGCCATCTTCGGCTTGTTCCAGCGCCGCGTCTCAACTTCCTGCAGTGCTGAAAGCTGCCAGCCATCAAACAATCTTTGAATATCATCACGGCTGAAGAAACGTTTATAGCGATCATCAGCAAGGTAGTAATTCGGTTCAATGACTTCACCCTGACCAGCCCCGAAATTGCTGTCGTTCACAGAATTCAATCGTACAATCAGATTGCCATCAGGGCACAGTACTCGCCGCAGGTCTTTCAAAACAGCCATGCTCGTAGCCCAGCTGAAGTAATGCAGACTCAGGCTGGCCAGAATACAGGAGAAGCTGTGGGTACGAAGTGGCAGCCCGCTGCTAAGATCAGCCTGCACTGAGGGGCAGGCACGCAGGTGCCATGCCTCTCTGGCCCATTTGCTACTGATGTCGAGGCAGATCAGTTCATAGCCACGGCTGGTGAGCCAGTCAGTATCCTTACCTTCGCCGCAACCCAGCTCCAGCAACGGATAGTCCGGATCTATCAGTGGCAGGAAATCGGCCAGCCAGTTATCTTCCATGTCAGTCCATCACACTGCGTCGTCCAGTTTCGCTTTCTGCAGCAGATCATCCCGCAGGGTTCGGGAAGCGAGATAATAGTGCAGTGCCGACCAAAGGTTACCACCCACGGCCAGGTACAGCAGGGCGTAGCGAATCGATTCCTGACCGTAGGACTCTTTCAGAAAATCACTCAGAAAGCCGGCAAATACCGGTCCGAAACCCAGTCCGATGAGATTCAGTACAAACAGCAGAATGGCAGACGCCATGGCACGCATGGCGGGAGTGACCAGCGCCTGAGTCATAGCGAAGGTCGGTCCCAGATACATCGGCCCCAGGATCGCACCAGGCACGGCCAGGAACAGTGCAAGGTACGGATCCTGGCTGGTGTAAAAGATGACCGCAAAAGGCACGGAGATCAGCGTCGCAATGCCCGGGATGCCCATATACCAGCGCTTGTCTCTGGTGCCGAATCGATCACCCAGATAGCCCCCGAAAAAGGTACCGATCATCCCCGTCAGACCGATAAGGAAGAGATAAGTGGAAGTTTCGGCCAGCCCGAAGCCATGGATACGGATGAAGAACGATGGCATGAACAGGGCGACGCCGTAACCCACAAAAGCATGTAGTGCACCCGCCAGAGCCAGGTGCCAGAAGGACTTTAGTCGCCACATGAACTTCAGTGTGTCCTGTACCGGGACGGTGTCGGTTTTTACCGCCAGCTTTTCCGACATGCCACGGGCAGGTTCGCGTATGGTGAAATAGACGATGGCTGATACCAGAATGCCAGGTACACCGACCACCAGAAACGCGGTACGCCAGCCAAAATATTCACCAATCCAGCCGCCGGCCAGGGTGCCAATCGCGCCACCGATGGGGATTCCGAGGGAATAGATCGACAGGGCGGTAGCGCGCTTCTCTTCAGGAAAATAGTCTGAAATCAGCGAATGAATCGGCGGCGAACAGCCTGCCTCACCAATACCTACGCCAACCCGCGCGGCCAGCAACATACCAAAGCTTTTCGCGGTGCTGGTGAACATGGTCATCGCGCTCCAGATCAGAATCGCCATGGCCACGATATTTTTTCGTACTCCTTTGTCTGCCCAGCGTGCAATCGGAATACCAGCGAAGGTGTAAAACAGGGCGAAAGCAATGCCACCGAGCAGCCCCAGTTGTGTGTCGCTGAGATGGATATCTTCCTTAATCGGCTCAATAAGGATCGAGAAGATCTGCCGGTCGATGAAGTTAACAATGTAGACCAGCAGGAAAACGCCCAGTGCGTAGCGCATGTAACCAGTTGAAAAACGCTGACCACCCGGATTCTCTGCCTGTGACTGCAGTTCACTCATTATCTTCTCTCTGTTAACGGTTTATTCTGCTTCTGATCCCGTCGCACACTTTGAGCCGTGCGGCACAATCATGGTTTGTTATTCTGTACTTCATGGATAATCAGGTATTGATATGCCAAAGGCAAGGCACAGCAGAACACTGGAGCCAGGCGATGCCTGAAAAGGTCATCATGATTCCCCGTGTGTTATAAACTCATTGTCAGTAAGGACGAAAAGTCTCTGTGATGATTGTATGGAATAGTATGTTGGGGGCCGGATCATTGAGAATCCTGCGAAGTCTGATCCTTGCGATTGGTACTTTGTTCTTAATTGCTGCTTGTGAACCACAGCGCAGTTCACCCCTGCAGCTTGGTACCAACGTCTGGCCGGGCTATGAACCGCTTTACCTGGCCAGGTCGCTGCAGTTGCTTGATGAAGATCAGATCAGGCTGGTGGAATTCGTTTCGGCCAGTGAAGTGATGCGGCAGTTCCGTAACCATCATCTTGATATCGCCGCGCTGACGCTGGATGAGGCGATCATCCTGCTGGATGCCGGGCAGGAGATAGAAATAATCATGGTGCTGGATGTCTCTGATGGCGGAGATGTGATCCTCGGACGGGCAGGCACCAGATCCATGGCCGCGCTGACAGGGAAACGGATCGGTGTCGAAAACACTGCGCTGGGAGCCTATACCCTGAGCAGGGCACTTGAAATTCGTGGCATGTCCCTGGAAGACATAATTCCCGTTGCACTCGAGGTAAACGAGCATTTTGATGCGTTTATGGCTGGTGAAGTTGATGCCGTGGTCACGTTTGATCCGGTGCGAACGCGATTGCTGGCGCAGGGAGCGGTTGAGTTGTTCTCCAGCCGGGAAATCCCTGGAGAAATTGTGGATGTGCTGGTAGCACGAAAGGGAATTGCCGGGTCTCATCCGGAAGCGCTGCAACATGTTGCTGATGCCTGGTTCGGCGCGCTGGATTATTTACAACAGAACCCGGAGTCTGCTGCCTCACTCATGCAGGGACGGCTAAAACTGGCGCCGGCAGAGATCCTGGCCACGTATAACCAGCTGCAACTGCCGGACCGGGCCGGGAACCGGTCTTTGCTTGTTGGTGAAGCCCCCGCGCTGTTACAGACGGCGGCGAGGCTGAGCGAGGTTATGATAGCCGATCAATTGATCAAAGAGAGTGTTGATGTCAGGGCGTTATTTGGCGGGCATGACTGACCATGCCAGCCACAGGAATCGAATCATGACGGCTGTCTCACTCAGACAAACTACGACAGTAATCGTGATCTCTCTGGTGTTGATCAGTGGTTCGCTCTCGTATCTGTCTATCCGGAATTCAACCCTCGACCGGCTTGAAGTCAACGCCGCCGATGAAATGAATGACCGCCTCAGCCGCGCGCAGAGCGTGCTGGAATCTGCCCTGCGCAGGGACGATATAGCGCTGGTTAAACGTTATATCTCGAGCTTTGGTATCAGTGCAGAGCTTAAGCGCACCTTGCTGGTGAACGCAGAGGGCCTCGTACTTGCCTCCAGCAGAATAGCTGATGTAGCCATGCCCATTACTGATGTGCTGTCCGGGCAGACGTTCTGGCTGGCTCAGGGTCAGGCAGAGTCAGATCATCCGATTGTCAGCCGCGCCCTGAATGTCCCATATCTGGTGGGAACCATTCAGATCTGTGACAACACAGATGATTTCCGGTCCCGCGATGGTTGTGGTTACCTGATTCAGATCGAAGATCTGGCACCGCTGCGGGATGTCGCGCTGACCGGTTTGCGGCAGCAGGCGGTCGTTATGCTGGCAGGAATTCTGCTGGTCGCGGGGGCTATGATTTTCCTGTTTGACCGTCTGATCGGGCGCCGGATACGCAGCCTGCTGGCGGTAACCCACAGCCCTCATGATTCGGTTCCTTCAGGTCAGCAGGGCTCTGACGAACTGACGAGTCTGTCGGCCAATATCGAACGGTTGCTGGACCGGCTGGAACTCGATCGTCAGCGGTCGGCGGAAAATGAACACCTGTTCAGACAGGCCTTTGAAAATGTTACGGTCGGGAACATTGTGCTGGATGCCAGTGGCCGGATCGAGATGATTAACCGCCGCGCACTGGAATTGTTCGGATATCAGGAGTCCGCGCTGGTTGGTCAGAATATCCGCATCCTCATGCCCCCAGGGGTGGCAGAAGATCATAAAGACCTGAATGAAAAGGTCAGTACCAGTGAAGCACAGAACCGGCTGAACCGGGATCTGGAAGTTACTGGTTTAACCACCAGTGGCGAGCCGCTACCCTTTCTTCTCGGCATCAGCAGGATGCAGCTTCGGGGACAGGAGTATTTTATGTCTACTATCACCGACCTGCGGGAGGTCAAAAATCTTGAGGTGCAGTTGTTTCAGGCACAGCGTATGGAAGCGGTTGGTCAGTTGACCGGTGGTATGGCCCACGACTTCAATAATATTATGACGCCGATTCTGACCAGTGCCGAATTGTTGCTGGAACAGGCCGGTGGCGATGAAGAGCAACAATGGCTGATCAACAGCATTATCAATGCCGTGGAACGAGCGGCTTCCCTGACTCACCGGTTGCTGGCGTTCTCACGGCAACAACCATTGATACTCGAAACCGTTGACCTGAAAAACTGCATCGGCGATATGCAGCAGTTGCTGCGAATGACCCTCGGGGAGAGTATGGGCCTGGCGCTCAGCCTGGAACAGGATTCGTGGCCGGTCACTCTGGATGCAGTTCAGTTCGAAAGTGCACTGCTGAACCTTGTTATCAATGCCCGGGACGCCATGTCGCAGTCAGGTGTGGTGACAATAGCCGTCAGCAATGCTGCACCGGAGAGCCTGCCAGAGCAGGACAGCGCCAGCGTGCCGGAATCAGGGGGTTATGTCTGCGTCTCGGTCTGTGATACCGGTGAAGGTATGTCTGAAGATGTATGCAGGCATGCTTTTGAACCCTTCTTTACCACCAAGCCCGTGGGCAAGGGCAGTGGCCTTGGGCTCAGCATGGTGTACGGCTTTGTAAAGCAGTCTGGCGGGCAGATAAAGATTGATTCAGTGCCCGGCGAAGGCACGAAGATTTCGATGTACTTTCCACGGGATTCTGTAGCTTCCGGTCACCAGCATGATGCTGGCGTTGAAGAACCGGTGCCAGCCAGCAGCGCTACTATCCTGCTGGTGGAAGATGATGCCAGAGTTCGCGATGTCACACTGCGACTGCTGCAGGCAGAAGGCTACCAGGTGAAGTGGGCGAGCGATGGTGATTCAGCGCTGGCCGTGATCAGAGAGTATCCGGATATTGATCTGCTGTTCACCGACGTGGTTCTGCCGGGTGAACTGAATGGTGTCATGCTGGCCAGGTCGGCCCGGGAACTGCGGCCGCAGCTGCGGGTTCTGTTTACTTCCGGTTACAGCGAAAATTTCTTGACCGATGAGAAGACCGGTGATCTTGAAGTTCACTTACTGTCAAAGCCCTATCGTCGGGCACAGCTGATTGCAACCCTGGCAACTGTTCTCGGCAACTGACCAGTATCCGCTGGTTCTCCACAGGCTTCGGGTTTCTGTCGGCGGCTGTGTCTGGTATAAAAACGTCTTGAAACCATGGAGTAATACATTGATGAATCTCCTGAGGAACGCACTGTTCATTGCGAGTGTCGCCGCCGTTGCAACTGTGACCGCAGCTGTGCCTGAACCCATGCCGGAGACCGTCCGGGCCGAGACGGCTGCTGAGGTCGGAAAACCCTCCTGGGATGTCAACCAGCCCGCTTATTCTGTCGATCCTTATACCGCCACGCTGGATGTGACGGAAGGCACCTGGATGAGCCTTGATGTGTCTCCGGACGGGAAGACAGTCGCCTTCGATTTACTGGGTGATATTTATCTGCTTCCGGTCGGGGGGGGTGAGGCTAAGCCCCTGACCTCTGGCCACGCCTGGGACATACAGCCACGCTTCAGTCCCGACGGAAAGCGCATTGCCTTTACATCAGACCGTTCAGGTGGCGATAACATCTGGACTATTGAACTGGCCAGCGGAGAACTCCATCAGGTGACGGATGAAAAATTCCGTTTGCTGAATAATCCATCCTGGAGTCCTGACGGCGAGTATATTGCGGCCAGAAAACACTACACCACCTCCCGTTCACTTGGGGTTGGGGAAATCTGGTTGTATGCAAGCAGGGGAAATGCTGGCGAGGGGGTTCAGGTTGTGGAACGGCCGGGACCCACCTACCAGAAAGAACTTGGCGAGCCGGCTTTTTCACCAGACGGCAGATACATCTATTACACCCAGAGTGCGACACCAGGAAATACCTTTATTTACCATGAGGACAGTAACGGCACGGTTTTCCAGATCAAGAAAGTGCGGCTGGCGGATAACGATATCAGTGTTGTTGCCGGTGGCGCTGGAGGTGCTGTCAGACCCACACCGTCGCCCGATGGCAAATGGCTGGCTTATGTCAAACGGGTCAGGGCGCAATCGAGGCTGTTTCTGAAGGATCTGGTTTCTGGCGAAGAAATTATGCTGGTAGATAAACTCGATCAGGATATGCAGGAAACCTGGGCTGTTAAAGGGGTTTACCCCAATATGAGCTGGCTGCCTGACAGCCGCGCACTGGTGTACTGGGCTGGCGGCAAAATCCACAAGGTAGATATCAGAAAGCGGACCAGCAGTGAAATTCCCTTCCATGTTGCTGATACCCGGACGCTGTACCCGGTACCGAGATTTCCCGTTGAGGTCGCGCCCGCAAAGTTCGATACCAGAATGGTCCGCTTTGCGAGCCGCTCGCCGGATGGTGAGGATATTTTGTTTGAGAGTCTTGGCCGTCTGTGGATCAGGCGGGGTAACAAGGCGCCGGAACCGCTGACGAAAGATGACGATGAGGGTTTTGATTATTCCCCTGTCTGGTCGCCGCGTGGCGACAGAATCTATTTCCTGCGCTGGAATGATAAGTCGCTGACGAGTATCCGCAGCGTCAGCAGTCGCGGTGGCAAATCCCGGGCTATCAAACATGAGGCCGGACAATTTACAGAGTTGTCCGTGTCCCCGGACGGTAAGTTTCTGATGTACAGAAAGCTTGCCGGGCATAGCCTGCGAGCACCCGACTGGGGTCAGAATCCGGGTATCTACCTGCATAACCTTTCCACCGGCGTCGCCAGTTTTGTTACAGATTCGGGCTTTGCACCTCAGTTAGGCTCAGATGGGCGGGTCTGGCTGAATGATCGCGGTCAGTCTGCAGGGCGAGGCAGTGATACCGCCAAAACCCAGCTGATCTCCATGACGACGGACGGTTATGACAAGCGTGTGCTGGCAGAGAGCGAACTGGCCAGGGAAATCATACCGTCACCTGATGGCAGGTATCTGGCCTTTCGTGAGCATTTCCAGGTTTATGTCACGCTTTTCCCAACCACGGGCAAACCGCTCCAGCTGGCTACCAAAAGTAAGGCGCTGCCTCAGGCCAGAGTCAGCCGCGTCGGCGGAGAATATATGAACTGGTCCGCGGATAGCCGCGCGATCAGTTGGTCTACGGGCCCGGACTTCAAGACAGCGTTGGTAGCCCCTCTGCTTGCCGGTGAGGAAGCTCCCCCTGCACGGGTAAACCTGTCGATGAAGGTTCCTTATGACAAACCGGAAGGTTTACTCGCAATTATCAATGCCCGTATCGTTACTATGGATAAGGGACAGAATGTGATCCCCGAGGGAACGATCCTGATACAGGATAACCGGATTCAGATCGTTGGCAGCAGCGATGAAGTGTCAGTGCCGGTCGGTGCGGTGGTCATGGATGCCGGTGGCAAGACTGTTCTGCCGGGATTTATCGATGTCCATGCCCATGGCGCCTATGCTCAGGGTGATATCATTCCGCAGCAGAACTGGCAGTCTCTGGCGCATCTGGCCCTGGGTGTTACGACTGTGCACAATCCTTCCAGCCGCGCCAGCCAGGTTTTTGCTGCTGCGGAATACGCAAGATCAGGTGCGATATTGTCTCCGCGTATTTTTTCCACAGGAGAAATTATCTATGGTGCAAAAAGTCAGAGCTGGGTGCCGGTCGATTCCCTGGATGATGCGCTGGTTAACATACAGCGGCTGAAAGCGCAGGGCGCAATCAGCATCAAGAACTACAATCAACCGCGTCGTGAGCAGCGCCAACAGGTCACTGAGGCCGCACGGGCGGAAGGCATTATGGCCGTCGCGGAAGGTGGCTCTCTGTATCATATGGACCTGAATCTGGTAGCCGATGGTATTACCGGGGTAGAACATAACGTGCCGACCCTGAAAATGTACGACGATGTCACTCAGTTCTGGTCACAATCGAACGCCGGTTATACCCCGACCCAGGTGGTCAGTTATGGAGGACTGACTGCAGAAGACTATTACTATCAGAAGTATGACGTCTGGAAACATCCGATTCTGGCCAATTTTGTGCCGCCCTCTGTGCTGCAGCCGCGATCTGTTCGTCGGGTTATGGCGCCAGAGGAAGACTACACCGACGACGATGCGGCGGCCGCTGCCAAAGTACTGATGGACGCTGGTGTTATCGTCAATACCGGTGCTCATGGGCAGCGGGAAGGTCTGGGTACTCACTGGGAACTGTGGAGCTTTGTGCGCGGTGGAATGACACCTATGCAGGCGCTGGCGGCTGCAACCATTAATCCGGCCCGGTACATCGGGCTTGATCAGGATCTGGGCTCAGTGGAGTCGGGCAAGCTGGCGGATCTGGTGATCATTGATGGTGATCCGCTGGCAGATATCGAGGCTTCCGATGATATTACTCATGTGGTGCTGAACGGGCGGATATACCGGGCATCTACCCTGGAGGAAGTCGTAACCGGGCGGCAGAAACTGTTACCTTTCTGGTGGCAGGAACAGCCGCAGGGTGCCATCAGATAACGGGTTCAGACAGGTGCGCCTGGCCAGAGCCAGGCTGCACCACGAACCCCGCTGGAGTCGCCGAATTTCGCCGGGACAATCCGGGTGTCAACCTGGTCAGAGAAAACATAGTTTGGCAAATAGTCTGGCAGCAGCCGATACAGAGCCTGAATATTCGACAAGCCTCCGCCGAGCACGATGCAATCCGGGTCAACGATGTTGATGACCGTCGCCAGTGACAGTGCCAGCAGATTGGCGTAGTTCCGCAAAGTTGCCGTCGCTTCAGTCTGTCCAGCCTGATGGCGGGCAGAGATGACTTCAGCTTTTACTGATTCGCCCGTAAGCAGGGTGTAGCTTCTTTCAAAACCGGGGCCGCATACCCACTGTTCAATACAGTCGCGCCGACCACAGTAGCAGGCTCTCGGGTTGGCCGCAGGCGCAGGTAAAAGATCATCCGGTTCGGCGCAAAAGGCCTGGGTGGGAAGGGTGTTG
>JAGRIO010000307.1 GCA_020443225.1 Pseudomonadales bacterium | reverse complement strand
GGGTACCGCATTGTCCGGACACAGAATATAAAAATCACCCCGCTGCAGGCTCTCCAGCATGAAGTCCGCTACCTGTTCCGGCCACCAGGCATCTGCCGGCTTTTCCGCCATAACCTGTTTCATCATGCCGGTATACGTAAAGCCGGGGATCAGCAAATGCACTGAGATATCGGCATCCGGCGTATTACGCAGTTCATGCGCAAGCGCCTCAGTGACCATTTTAATTCCACCCTTGGACACGTTGTAGGCCGGATTTCCCGGTGGCGCTGTAATGCCCTGCTTGGAACCGGTGTTGATGACCAGACCCGGCCGCTGCTGCGCGACCATCACGGGCAGAAAGCTGTGCACGCCGTTGATCATACCCCAGAGATTGGTATTGATAATTCGTTGCCAGACAGCGTAGTCAGAGAAGGCACCGTTGCGGCCGCTGGTGCCGGCATTGTTAATCAGCACATCTACCTGCCCAAACCGGGACAGGGTCTCGTCACGCAGGGCTTCGACTGAGGCCAGGTCAGCAACATCAGTCACCCGGGTCATCACATCAGCAGCAGCCACGCCGCCGGCCGAAGTCAGTTCGCTGGCCGCTGTTTCCAACTTCTCTGCAGATATATCCGCCAGCACCAGCTTCAGCCCCAGCGTGGCGAGCTTCATGGCGATAGCGAGGCCGATGCCATCGGCACCACCGGTAATAACGGCAACGTTGTTTCTGATCAGTGCCGGATGTATTGCATCATTCATACTCACTCCTGAGTGGATTGTTTAAAGGTCGGACCACCCAGTCATGCTGGCGCGGTATGGTACCTGTTCTATGAGTTGTTTCAGGGTCGCCGTGCGATCCTGCAATGTCGGCGTTACCAGATGACTGAACTTCAACTCCAGCTTAGCGCTCTGGTCATTCAGATCAGTCGCAGGAATGCCGGTGTCAAAGAAGGCCTCTTCCACCGCGCCTGCTGCAGTCTGATAGTGCACCCGGGTCTGGGTGCCTGCCAGAGAGGCATCCGTTTCCACGCTTACCCGGCGCAGCAAGCTCTGCACAGCCGGTTCGTTCACCACCTGATCAACATAGGTCGCCGGGTCAGTGGTGTCATGCCCAAGGACTGTCAGCGCTGCATTGGCCGCAAGGCTGAATTTAGCTTCAAGACCGGTGACCGGTTCGGGAATCGCGCACACATTTAACAGCGATGGATGCACCACGAGTGTCATCCCCTCGCAATCCTGACTGCCCACCTTGCCAAGAGACTTGATCGCTTCAATGGTGGCATGGGTGAGATAACAGGCAGCGTTGTATTTAAACAGGGTGTGGGTAGTGAGCCAGGCTTCATCCAGCACTGCCAGGGCTTCGGTTTTCAGCTCACCGGCAGAGGCCGCTTCCACCAGCCCCTGACTGTCTTCGAAACTACCGGGGTTGGCCGTGAATCCACGGGCGGCAAGTCTTGCACACAGGTATCCACGCTCTGCGGCATGACCCGCATGAAATGGTTTAGTCATGGTGCCAAAGTTGGACTTCACACCGCTAGCCTGAGAAGCTGCCAGCCCAAAGGCACGACCATAGGTTTCTGCATCTGACTGCATCAGCCTCGCTACTGCCGACATGGCACCAAATACCCCCAGGGTCGATGTCACATGCCAGCCGCGCCGGTAATGGGCATTACCGATCAGCAGACCCAGGCGACACTCGATTTCGATACCCGTGACAATGGCAGCCAGCAGATCTTCGCCGCTGCAGCCATATTTCTCGGCATAGGCCAGGGCAGCGGGAATCACCGGCGCCGATGGATGGCCGCCCATAATCGTATTAGTGTCATCAAAATCCAGTGCATGGCTGGTGGCCCCGTTAATCAATGCTGCCGTCATGGGCCCGGCACGCAGGTCCGTCCCCGGCAGTGAGCAGGGACCAGAATCCCCCGCCTCTTCACACAATTCTTCGCGCAGGATTTCTGCCAGCGGTTCGGATGCACCAGCGATGGTACAACCGGTCCAGTCCAGCAAACATTGCCTGACAACCTGTTGCACAGGTGCCGGCAGTTCAGACCACTGCAAAGCGCCGAAACGCTCCCACAGATCATTCGCTACCATCTGTCTTCTCCCTCAGATGCTTCGACCGCCATCGATATTCATTGCTGTGCCCGTCATAAACCGGGCATCATCCGAAGCCAGATAGGTTACTGCGGCGGCGACATCCTCTGGTTCTGTCAGGCGCCCCAGTGGCACGGTACTAACCAGTCGTTCTTTGGCTTCATCGGTCATGTCTGCAGAATCGACGCCGGTGGCCCCCTTCATGAAGCCGGTCAGTGCAGCGACAGGATTGACCGCGTTGACCCGAATCTGATGTCTTGCACATTCCAGCGCCAGTCCTTTGGTCATCGTCAGTACGGCACCCTTAGTGCCGTTGTACGGGGTGACACCCGGTCTGGGCGCAACCGAACCGATAGATGCGATATTCACAATGGCACCCCCGGTGCCCTGTTCGATCATGACCGGAATCACGTGTTTGCAACCAAGGAAGACGCCCCGGACATTCACCGCAAATACAGCGTCAAATTCCTCAACGGTGATCTTCCACAACAACTTATTAAGATGACTGTATCCGGCATTATTGACCAGTACATCGATACCCCCCAGCTCAGCCTGCGCCTGTGCAACGACGGCCTGCACCTGCTCCTCTTCTGCCACATTGCAGATAGCCTGGCTGACCTTACCCGGTCCGCTCAGCTGTGCCGCCACGGCTTCCATGCCATCAGCATTGATGTCGGTCAGCAACACATGGGCCCCTTCAGCGTTGAAGCGGGCGGCTATCGCCGCCCCGAATCCTGAGCCTGCCCCGGTCACAATCACCCTTCGGTTATCAAATCTCATCGGCTGTCCCTCTTTTTCTGGTTTTCGTCATCATAACAAGATTCCATCAGCCCGGAAGGGGGCAGAATTCTCATCTATACTTAAAAAAGTCTCCTTCTGACAGCCACTTACCCATTGAAAATACGTCTGCTCACACCACTGTTGCTGCTTCTGACCTGGCTAGTGCTGGTGCCTGCATCTGGCCAGGCACTGCCACTGTCAGTCGGACCGGACACTGGCCGCATGGAAGTACTGCCTTACAGTGAACTGATACTGGACAGCGAAGACAAATGGCAGTGGGCGGGGTTACAGAAAATGGAAGCCATGCCGTGGCAAGCTGCCTCCCCTGAGCTTGCCAATGCCGGTTTCAGCCGGTCGACCCTGTGGGCGCGCTTCACCATTCTCAATGACACGACAGAAGATGAATTCCTGCTGCAGTTTCCGTCACCGCTGATTGATGACCTGCAACTGATTGTGACCTCCCGGGGGCGCATATTTGAGGAATACCGTGCCGGCGACAATCTGCCATTTGCTCAGCGTCCTGTAGCCAACGCCGGATTTGTGTTTCCTGTCTATATCGTTCCCGGTGAAGATGTGACCGTTTACGTCCGGATTCGAACCCAGAGTTCTCTGCAGTTTCGTGCGGTACTCTACAGTCAGTCAGGATATCTGGAACACCAGCTATTGCTTCAGGGGCTGCACGGGGCCTATTTCGGCATCATGCTGGTGATGGCACTGTACAACCTCTTTCTGTTTATGAGCGTGCGCCACCTCAGCTACTTCTATTACACCTGTACCGTCGTTGCCTGCGCTCTGTTGATCGCAACACTGGAAGGTTATGGGTTTCAGTACCTCTGGCCAGACTGGCCAGAGATTAATCAGTTCTTTGTTCCCATGATTCTATCGATGCTCGGCCTGTTCTCGGTCCTCTTCACGGTAAATATTCTTGATGTCTCTCATTACAGCAGGCTAATGAGCAGATTCAGCATGGGCATTGCCACTACGTTTGCAGCAATCGCGGTCACCAGTCCCTTTGTTGAATATCATCTGGCCACTATGGCAACGATGGTTGTGGGCGTAATCAGTTGTGTGACGATGATGGCTAACGGCATCAATACCTTGCTGAGTGGCAACAAAGTAGCCAGGTTCTACCTTCTCGCCTGGAGTGCACTCTTAATCAGTTTCATTGTCCTGGCGTTCAATAAGTTCGGCTGGCTGAACACGGGTTTTCTGGCAGAGTACTCCGTCCAGGTGGGTTCACTGGCAGAAGTACTGTTATTTTCGTTTGCTCTGGCAGATCGTATCAATCAGGAAAGAAACGACAGAATGAAGGCGCAATCGCTCGCTATCGAGCAGGAACGCATCGCCACACTGGAACAGCAGCGATATCTGAAGCTTCGTCATGCAAAAGAACTCGAGGACCTCAGAGCACAGCAACAGTTGTTAACTGCAGAAGCCGAGAGTAAAGCCAAGACTGACTTTCTGGCCAACATGAGCCACGAAATACGCACACCGATGAATGGTGTCCTGGGTGTTGCAGAGCTGCTGGCACAGACACCGCTGAACAAAGAACAACGGGACTACCTGAACATTATCAGCGGCTCTGGCAAAGTACTGCTGAACATCATCAACGATATTCTGGACTTTTCCAAACTCAATGCCGGCAAAATGGAGCTTGATGCCATAGATTTTAATCTGCAGGAAGTGTGTGAACAGACTATATCTCTATCCCGCAGCTTGCTGACCAGTCCGGAAGTCGATCTGTATCTGCTGATCAGCGAGAACAGTAAAC